>JBAYWA010000136.1:0-5448 GCA_041674325.1 Melioribacteraceae bacterium
ATGAATGTCTTGTGACTATAGCCAAATTATCTTCACCGTTTGCTCCTTTCATATCTGAAGAACTTTATCAGAATTTGAACCGCGCCACTAAAAGGGAAAATTTTGAGTCTGTTCATCTTGCAGAATATCCGTCCATAGCTTATTCAGAACCGGATCTTGAGGAAAAAATGGATGTTGCCCAACGGGTGGTTTCACTCACAAGATCAATACGCGCGAAGAATAATTTAAAAGTGCGCCAGCCATTGCTGAAAATGATGATAGCTGTTGATAAAAGCCGCAGGGAAGCACTTCAGAAGATGAACGAAGTTATTCTTGAAGAAGTGAATATCAAAGAGCTGATAGTTCTCGAGGATGATTCTGCAATAGTTAATAAATCAGCCAAACCAAATTTCAAGGTTGTTGGGCCTAAATATGGTAAACTGGTAAAGGCTTTAACAAATGCTATAAAAGAGCTTGATAAAAATGCCGTTCAGATTCTTGAAAAAACGGGCGAATATGAGATGTTTATCGATGGACAGCCGGTGAAAATAGCCCGTGAGGATGTTGAGATTGTGAGTCACGAAATTGAAGGGTGGATCGTTGAATCGGAAGAAGGGGTAACCGTCGCAATTGATACGGAGCTCAATGAAGATCTGATCTCCGAAGGGTATGCCAGAGAATTTGTCAACCGGGTCCAGAATATGAGGAAGGATGCTGATTTCGATGTTGTAGACAGAATTATTGTTTCTTTTTCAAGCGATGAAAAATTCATCAACTATGTTAATAGATTTTCTGATTATATTTCCAGCGAAGTACTTGCGGATTCTCTTCAAAACAATGATGCCGCGGAGGGATTTAAACAGGAATTCAGAATTGGCGACTACGATTGTTCGATCGCGATTATAAAAGTTTAAATTATTTGTTAACGGAGGCACAAATGGCTAAAAAAGCTGATAAAAAAACTGTCAAGAAATCGGCGGCTAAAAGCAAACCGGTTAAAAAAGTGGCAAGCAAAATTAAAAAAGTTGTGAAAGCCAAACCGTCTAAACCAAAAGCTGCTGCGGTGAAGAAAAAGGAGATAAAAAAAGTTTCAAAGTCGCGCCGTCATGTGGAAGTAATCTCCCCGACGAAGAAAGTAAAAAAAATTCAAGGTTATTCTAAAAAAGAACTGGATGAATTCAAAAAGATTATCTTTGAAAAGAGAAATGAGATTATAGAGCAGCTGCAGAGTCTCAAGGACCAGATGATGGACCCAACGACCGGTCAGTATGTGAATGAGAACTCTCCTTATTCTCTGCATATGGCGGAACAGGGGACAGATGCCATGGAACGGGAGAAACTTTATCTTTGGGCGCAGAGGGAGAATAAATTTTTGGGCTATCTTGACGATGCTCTGCAGCGTATTGATAACGGTACTTACGGAATTTGTATAGAATGTATAGATGAACCGCAGCATTTATGTCCAACATGCCCGCTGGTTCCTAAAGAACGTCTTGCTGCAGTCCCTCATACTCAGCATTGTCTGCAAGTTAAACAGAATATGAAATAAGTCATTATTCCTTTTCAGAACAGAGAGAAAAATTTGAGAGTATTATTCGCGACCCTTTTTATTGTTCTTGCAGATCAGGTATCTAAATTGATGGTGAAGGGGGGGACAATTCCCATTCTGAATCTTAAAATTGATGGGATGCAATACGGGCAGAGTAAAAATATATTGGGAGATTTCTTTAAGCTTACATTTGTCGAGAATCCCGGGATTGCTTTTGGAATAGATGTTAATGAAACTTCCAAATTATTGCTTTCTATTTTTACCCTGATTGCCAGTATCGGAATATTTTATTATCTGTGGAAATCGCGAGATCAGAAACTTATAATAAGACTGGCGCTTGCGTTCATACTGGGCGGTGCGGTCGGCAATTTAATCGATAGGACTTTCTACGGAGTGTTTTACGGATACGAAAGAATATTCTACGGTCATGTGGTAGATTTTTTTAATGTTGATTTTTTTGATTTTACGATATTAGGCAGGACTTTTGACCGCTGGCCGATATTCAACGTGGCAGATGCGTCAGTCTCAATAGGAGTGGTTCTCCTGCTGATATTTCATAAGGCACCCGTTGAAGAGAAAGCTGCTTCTCAAAATAAAGATGAAGAAGTAAATCTATCCGGTTCAAATTCAGATAACCTGCCTGAATCTGCCGGAACTTCTGAAAATAATCCCTCTATGGTAAACGATGGCGAAAATAGTAACAGAGAAGAAAATAAGAGTTGAGGTTCCGGAGGGGAAAAAGAAAGAAAGGATCGATATATTTCTCGCCAATTCAGTAGAAAACGCAACACGCTCCAGAATTCAAAAACTCATAAAAGCCGATTGCGTAGTCGTAAACGGTAAAATTGTTAAGCCAAATTATATAATCTCTCCTAATGATGTCGTAGAACTAGTGATACCCACTTCACCGCGCCCGGAAGAAACCGAAGCAGAAGACATCCCGCTCAAGATCATTTACGAGGATGAATATCTTCTTGTTGTTGATAAACCCGCCGGAATGGTTGCTCATCCCTCTTTCGGAAATTATTCCGGAACCTTGGTTAATGCCCTTCTTCACCATACCGGTAAATTAAGTGCTGCTGGAGAGCCGGGCAGACCCGGAATTGTCCACAGGATTGATAAAGATACCAGCGGACTTTTAATTGTTGCCAAGGATGAATGGACACACGCAAAACTCGCAAAACAGTTTTTTGATCATACCATAGACCGTGAATACTGGGCTCTTTGCTGGGGCATCTTTAAGCAGAGCAGCGGAGAAGTGATTGGAAATATTGCCCGTTCAAAAAAAGACAGAAAAATATTTACTGTTAGTCCGGATGATGGGAGGCATGCTCATACATTTTATGAGGTCATAGAGGAATTTGAATTTACCACGCTTTTGAAATTGAAACTTAAGACAGGCAGAACACATCAGATTCGTGTGCATATGTCGCATATAAAACATCCAATATTCGGAGATCCGACTTACGGAGGACGGGTCATTGTTTACGGTTCTTCACTCCCCAAAATGAAATCCAGGATTGATAATCTGCTGGAGGTTATGCCCAGGCAGGCGCTTCATGCTAAAACACTAGGATTCATTCACCCGCATTCAAAAGAGAAGGTTTTTCTTGAATCTGAATTACCTGATGATTTTAGGACACTCCTGAAGAAACTGAAATCATAGTCGCTCGGAACACTGTTCTTCAGAATTAATTCCATCCTTTTGGTGCAACCAACGGAAATCAGCATCCATTTCTGCGAGATTAAAAAATTATAATATCGTGGCCATTTACCTGTTTTTCAATCTGAAATGCATTATGCTTGAACCGGATTGTTTTGCAGGACGGTTAATTTCTCCGATTCCGCCGGATGTCTCTTAGAAAGAAATTTTAGCTCAGTTGATTTTTGGTCAAAAAAAAACCCCGCATTAAGCGGGGTTCTAAAGATTTTTGATGCGATGATTATTTTACGAGAAGCATCTTATTAACTTTTACAAAATTACCGGCTTCGATTCTGTAGAGATAGATACCAGAAGCCATATTTTTAGCTGTCCATTCAATATTATGTGAACCAGCAGCCAATTCGTTATTGATAAGTGTTGCAACTTCTTTACCAAGTGCATCATATATTGTCAATTTAACATGTCCGTTCTTCGGCAGAGCAAACCTGATCATTGTTGTTGGATTGAACGGATTAGGATAGTTCTGGTATACTACGTAATCTGTTGGTACTGTGGTTTCCTGTTCAACTGCGGTAGCAATACCTAATGACTGCATAGCTCCCTTCAGAGCGGTAACAATATATTTTGGATTATGAATGCCCCAGCTCTTATCTTCTTCAGCTGTCTTTGCATTCCAGAAAGCGCTCAATACAACTTTATCGGTTGACCATGAAGATGCAGGAGTAATCGTGCCTTTGCGGATCTTTATTTCATCATAAATTTTCTGAACCATGCCTTTTACTTCATCCTGCATACCTTGAACAACACCGTTATTATCAAGATCTCCGTTGCCGTATAAAAAGAATTTTACATCCGCGAATTTTGTACCGAATGTAGAACCATGGCATCCGGCGCAAGCTTCCATATTGTCATAACCATCATGCGACATACCGAAAGAGTGGCCGCCAACTTTGGCTATATTTCCCTGGGCATCAGCTACAACTGAAACCTTGTACATATGGCATCTTACGCAAGCATCCTGAACAGCACCGGCATGAGTTGTGGATGTTAATTTCACACCACCAAGTTCAAGCATATTGCTGGAGAATAATAGATCGCCTTGTGGTCCGTGATGTGGACCAAAACGGTTGCTGATTGAACCGGCGAGTGCCTGATTAGCTTCTGTTCTTGACTGATGGCAATTAATACACATTGTACCCATACCTGCATCTGTAACTGGAGTTGCGATTGGGGCAGAAACGGTTGCTGAATTGTATTTGAGAATGGTAGCAGTAACTTTTCTTAATTGATTAACATTATCTTCTGCATGAGGATCATGGCAAGCAACGCATGTAATAGGAGCATATGAAGCATCGAAGTAAGGATCTGTTGTAGCGACTCCGTCAACGTACTGTGCGAAACCTTTGCCTGTATGGCAACGTGCGCAACTTTCACGGCCTGGACCGCTTTCGTCTACTGCAACTGCATGTTTTGAAACAGCAAATTGATCAGGGAAGAAATGGTGTGTTCCTGAATCATGGCACCATGCGCAAACTTTAGCGTCCCATGAAGCAACCATTCTTTCATCTGTTGTTACGCCTAAATGCCCGCTTGCCGGACCATGGCAGCTTTCGCACTGAATATTACCTCTTTTCATAGCATCCGGAAAAGCGACTGTCAATTGATCAGCAACGCCGGCTCCAAGAACTGTAGGATAAGTGAATGCAAGATCATCAAAACCGTCGTTTACAGCGGTTGTATTTTTGTCATAACCTGTTACGTGGCAGGAGATACAGCTTGCAGAATAATGATCTGCAGGACCTGATAATCCTGGTGTGCCGTTCATAGCTCTAGTGAACATTGTAGCATGATTTGTGTGTTTCCATTCTGCTACATTTTCAGAATGGCAAGTGTTACATGTTAAGCCGCTGACGGCATTCTCGTATCCGAGATATTTTGCGGCGTTGAAAGTAACTGTTACTGTTGAAGCACCTTCTGAAACAGTAATCGCATAGACACCAACTTTATCAGGTGTGAAAGTTACTACCTGTGTTGAATCGTTTATGATATCCTTAACAGTTCCAATCGGGGCAGCAGTTGAGGAAGAACCTGGAGCTCTGCGTGTCATTGTAAATGTCGGAGCGACAAATTTCTGTCCGACCCATGAAGCTTTAAAGTACATTTTCGTTCCAACGCCGACGTTTGTCAAACCGTTATAAGCATTTGTGTAAATGTCAGTTGTTGAAACCGCTACACCTCGTGGAGATACTCCATAAGG
>JBAYWA010000137.1:0-5447 GCA_041674325.1 Melioribacteraceae bacterium
CGCTCAAACCACCCGGTTCCATCTGAGAAAATTTTCTTCCATTTAGAAACCGAATTTCCGAAAGTCAGGGAATCACCCTCATCTGGAACCGCCCAGTCATCTTTTACAATAAGATCTTCAACCGGATCCGGAGTAAACATATTCTTAGCGAAAAAGTTGAACGATTTTATCGCCAATCCTTCTTTGAAGATAATCTGGTTATTGGATTGAGCGATGAGAGGCGAGAGGAGAGAGAACAGAAAAGAGAGGCAGATCAGTTTTCTAAGCATAATTAACCTTATAGATTGAAATTACCGTTCTAAAATAGCAATTGATGCAGTGAGGTGGAAAGAATTTTCTTGAGTGATACATTCAATTTCACTAATTTATTATAAGCACTCGCGGGAAACTCCAAATGCTAAAATAATTAAGCGGCAAATTCAATAAATAAATTAAAGGAGATTCATAATGACAGAATTGACAGCACTCTGGCTTCCTATACTCCTTTCAGCAGTTGTAGTATTTATTATCAGTTCAATAATACATATGGTAACACCGTGGCATAAGAGCGATTATAAAAAGATTCCGGATGAAGCCAAGGTTCTGGATGCTCTCCGCCCGTTCAATGTCCCGCCAGGTGATTACATGGCTCCGATGGCATCCAGTATGGATGATATGAAATCTGCCGAGTTTGCCGATCGTATAAAAAAGGGACCGGTTGTAATTCTTACTGTCAGACCTAATGCTATGTGGAATATGGGATCAACGCTTGGATTCTGGTTTCTTTACAGTCTTGTGGTCGGATTTTTTGCCGCGTATGTGGCAGGCCGGGCCCTCCCTGAAGGGGCTCATTATCTGCAGGTTTTCAGATTTATTGGAGCTACCTCGTTTATGGGATACAGTTTTGCGTTATGGCAGCATTCAATATGGTACGGAAGATCTTTGAGCACAACCATCAAATCTACCATAGACGGGCTGATATATGCGCTGTTTACAGCCGGTGTTTTCGGCTGGCTCTGGCCAAGATAATAGCTGACTCTTTTACTACTCCCTTTATCCCCCTCCTTTGCGATGAGGGGGATAGAGGCCGAACAAAATAATTTCATTCCGGATTTTTACTCTCCGAAGAAAGTTAACACTATCTGCTTATAATTCCCGCCCAGCCGCCCCCTGGAGCGAGATGGATGTTAAGTTTACTGTTTCTGCTGACTGTCTGAGAAAGCTTTTTGTAATCGTTACCATTCCTGTCTGCATTAATCCCGTCCTGCCATATTGTAATTTTATACTCACCCTCCGGGAGGAAAGAAAAATCGATTGATAGATCGCGCGGAGTCCAATTTGTCATTGCGCCAATAAACCATCTATCACCGTTTCTTCTTGCCGCCATTACGTACTCGCCGACTTTTGAATCGAGTACTTTTGTATCGTCCCATTCAACTGGAACGGCGGAGAGAAATTCCATGCATTCCGGTTCTCTATAATAATTTGTCGGAAGATCGGAAAGCATCTGCAGGGGACTCTCATAAACTACGTACATCGCAAGTTGCTGGCACCGGGTTCCCTGACTCATCGGCTGCGTAAAGACCGGTTTGAAATTGGTTTTTGTTCCATTGATCATAGCTCCGGGAGTATAATCAACCGGTCCGGCAAACATTCTTATAAATGGGATTGTAACCGCCATAGCCGGATTTGCCAATTCACTCCACTTGCTCTGCTCAAGTCCCTGCACGCCTTCGCTGGTTACGACATTAGGGAATGTGCGGTATAATCCGGTCGGCTTATACGCGCCGTGAAAATCAACAAGCAATTTTCTCTTAGCGGCTTCTGTGGCTATTTTGTAATAATAATTTACCATCCATTGATCGTCCCTCTGCATAAAATCCACTTTGATTCCGGCGGCTCCCCACTTAACAAACTGATCCATTGCCTCCTGAAGCTGATCATTCAAAGTCAGCCAGGACATCCATAAAATAATTCCGACATTTTTTTGTTTGCCGTATTCTACAAGCTCTTCAATGTTCATACCGGGAACTACATTGAGTAAATCTCCCAACTTGTACCAGCCTTCATCAAGAATGATATATTCAATTCCATATTTAGAGGCAAAATCAATATAGTACTTATAAGTCTCTGTGTTGATTCCCGCGCGGAAGTCCACACCGTAAATGTTATTAGCGTTCCACCAGTCCCACGCAACTTTTCCGGGCTTAACCCACGAAAAATCGGAATCCATTTCGGAAGGTTTAGCCAGTTTATATATCAGAGCACTTTCAATCAGATCGCCATCTTTTTCGGAAATCATAATTACGCGCCAAGGAAAATCTCTTTTCCCTGATGTCTTCGCGATATAATCGGCGCGCTTTGTTACCAGCAGGTTCCTGTCTCCCTTAACTGAATCCCTTAAAGAAAATTTAGGGAACAAGCCGGTTAATCCGTTCCCCTTTGTTTCGGAGCCCGCGAGATACATTCCCGCATAGTCCTCAAGATCGGCCTCCGAAATAGCGGCCTTTAGACCATTATCCAGTTCGACCAATGCCGGAAGAGAAGAGAACCGTTTAGAAGTTATCTGGCTAATTGGGATCTGAATATATTCGCGCTCCGAATGCGAGTGGAAACTTTTTTCTTCCGGGAAATAAACGCGATGGTCTTTTACAAAATTAAACTCAGCCTGCTCGTTGTAGATTGTAATTTCTTTGTTCAAATCTGTTCTGAAACGGTAGGCGGCTCCTTCATTGTAAATCCGGAAAACAACTTCATACCCGCCGTCGAAAACAAGAGTGAGTTCGTTGAAGCTATCAGTAATTGTTTCGTGTTTCTGCCTTACAACCGGTTTTATAATCCGGTTAACCGCGACTCTCTTTGAGTTTTTTACTCTCGGACTTTTTCCAAGGATCTGATTGTTATCAATTGTCATGGAGATGTTCGATGACTGAATAAGTGCTTTACCCGAGCGTGCGAGCGAATAGGAAATCGTCGAGCCGGCGTTAATGCTTAACTCAAGTTTCGAATCGGGCGACAGAAGTTTGTAATCCTGGGCAATAATAGTGGATAGCGAGACAGAGAAAAAAGTCATTAAGGCGAGCATCATTTTTTTTGTGGACATTTCATTCTCCCGGTTAAGTATCCCCCTGTGAATAATTAAAATAAGTGGATAACGGATCACCAAAATGTTTCTTAGGAAAATCTATTTGATTTTATAATTAGTTATAGCATTATAGATTTCCTTTGCCATTAAAAAAGCTCCCTCCGCATCGGGATGAATCCCATCCGGAAAATATTTTCCCTTATCCAGGAAGGGATTATATAGATCTATAACCTCAACATTATTCTCTTTTCCGATTTTAGCGATAATCGGTATCTGCTCATTTACTATTACGGAATCGCGGATACCCCACTTCACTTCATAAGCGGGAACGGGGTTACATATAAATATTTTCGGATGAGTGGGGAGAATTGAGAAAGATCTAATAAAGTCATTATAATCCCGTTCGAATTCATTTTTATACCGCCAATTCTGCGGTTTTGAATCATTGGTTCCAAGCTTAATGATTACAATATCGGGATTGAATGCAATTGCATTCATAAATGCCTCTTCTTTCCAGTACGGATAGTCGCCGTTTCTCAGAAGCGTTCTTCCGCTTACTCCGAAATTTCCGACTTCATAATTTGTCCCCAGCAATCTGCCCAATGACGCCGGATAGGAATTCATTTCTCTGTCGGCAATGCCGGAGCCGTAAGTAATGCTGTTGCCGATGCAGGCCACTTTAATGACCGAGGGTGATTTCAAATCCTGCGCAAAAGATATGCATGCAGTTGAGCAGAAAAAAAAGAAAATAAATATTTTTGTGATCAAGCCTGATGTGTATTTCATCCTAGTTCCGCTTTATAATGAGTTGGTTTATTAGTTCTCCAGCGATCTTTTGCCTTCAATTATTTTCTCTTCGGCCGAGTGAAGATCGAATACAATAATCTCATTTTTCCCTTTTTTCAGAAAGGGGGCCGGGCAATACAATCTCACTTGAGGCCCTATTTCCCAATAACGCCCGAGGTTGTGCCCGTTTACAAACACAACCCCTTTTTTATAATTGCTCATATCGATATATGTATCGGCCGTTCCGGACAAATCGAATGATCCCTTAAAGAAAAATCCTCTCCTATCCGGTGAGATTTCCGACTGTTTGAGCGAGCCGATGTATTCAGAATTAAACGGAAGATTATACACTTCCCAGTTCATCAATGTCATTCCGTTAAGTGTTACGCGGCCGGTTATTCCCTTTCGGTCAATCAGATGCTGGGCGAAATTAATTCTTCCCATTGCCTCGACGAATATTTCAAGCACGGGATCTTTTACATCGCTTTTAGGAATATCTATGGTTTTCTCCGCTTCGCGCCGGTCAAGTTTACCAACATACTTACCGTTCAGAAAGACTGTAGCGTAATCGTGAATATCCGTAATGGTAAGTTTACCGCTTTTATGGCCTATCAGTTTTGTTTTATATAAGATAAATCCTTCGTTCTGATCATATGACTCCATCGGTTTCGGCTGTACAGATTTAACCGGTTTCGGAAGATTATCCCACACGCTCGAAAACAGCTTCATTTTAATTACGGGAATCTCAATTGTGGGTATGGGCTCCGGAATGCCGGGTAGTTTTCCTGAGTATTTAGAGATAAGATTCCGCAGCGCGAAATATTTTGGAGTCGGAGCGCCCTGCTCATTGATCGGCGCATCATAATCATAACTTGTTATATCGGGCTCATATCCTTTGCCGCCCGAATTTGCGCCTGCGCTGAAACCGAAATTTGTGCCGCCGTGCACCACATAAAAATTAAGCGATCTATTATTATCCATCAGATATTTTACTTCATTCAATAAACCATTTGTATCCGGACGCGCCCACTTTTCGCCCCAGTGAGTCAGCCATCCGGGGTATGTCTCGCTGCTGAATGCTGGAACGTTCGGATTGCTCTTCTTTGCCTGAAGGAAATCCTTTTCGTTGGAGCCGCTATCCAATCCTATCGCCGCTCCGTCGATATTTCCCGCCTCAAGCATATAGGGGGTCGGGCCATCGGCGGTATAGAAGGGAACATCAATTCCATACTTTATCCACAATTTTCTTAGTTCCTCAAGGTAAGTTTTGTCGTTTCCGAAACTGCCGTATTCGTTCTCTATCTGAACCATTAAAATTGGGCCTCCTCTCGTAACGAGAAGCGGTTTAACAACTTTTGAGAGAGCGTTTATGTATCCCTCAACGGCCTTCATATATCGCGGATCCATGCATCTAACTTTTATGTCGGAAATTTTTAAAAGATACGGGGGAAGTCCTCCGAAATCCCACTCGGCGCATACATAGGGGCCGGGCCGGAGAAGAACCCACATCCCTTCCTCATACGCAATTTTGATGAACCGGGCTATCTCTTTATTTCCGGTTTTAAAATCGAATTTTCCAGGGGAAGATTCGTGATAA
>JBAYWA010000138.1:0-5434 GCA_041674325.1 Melioribacteraceae bacterium
AAAGAGCAAAATCATAAAGTTGAGCCGACAAACAGATACAGATGTTGAGAAATGCATTAAATTTGCCATTAGCCGTAAATATGACGAAGTAGTTCTGCTAGGCGCCACAGGGGATAGATTGGACCATACTTTCGGAAATCTGGGAATTGTACTGAAATATTTTAAGGAGATTACAGTCAGAATTCTCCATCATAGATCCTATCTTTCTGCTTATGAGGGAAATATTTGCCTGAATACCCATCCGGATGAAATTGTATCCGTTTACGGGATTGATAAAAAAACCATCATTTCCTCAGATGGATTAAAATACGCGCTCAAAAACATTTCACTTCCATTCGGAAAAAAGGAGAGTACGAGTAATGTTGCTCTGGGAGATAAGTTAGTATTACAAATTAAAGGCGGAATAGCTTTCGTAATTCGTGATTTCAGAATGATGAAAAAGTATGATCTCTTTCAGTAGTCTCGATTTCTTAATAATATTTCTCTTTTTCGCCGCCTTGATGTTGATTGGATTTCTGCCAAAGAGAGAGCGGGAAGGGGATTATTCGGAATATCTACTCTCCGGAAGAAAAGTCGGCTTATTTCTCTTTGTGATGACTAATGTTTCAACGTGGTACGGCGGTATACTAGGTGTAGGGGAATTTACTTATCGTTTCGGGCTCTTAAGCTGGTTAACACAGGGACTTCCGTATTATCTGTTCGCACTTCTTTTTGCATTCTTTCTTGCGAAAAAAATCCGTGGTGCTACACTGTTTACAATTCCGGATAAACTCGAAGAGGTCTACGGTAGAAAGGTGGGGCTTGTTTCAGCAATTTTAATTTTTGTTCTGGTATCCCCGGCACCTTATCTCTTAATGACTGCAAATTTATTCAGTTTGATCTTCGGGATCGGTTTGCTCCCTTCATTAATAATTAGTATTACATTATCCGGATTATTTTTATTAAAAGGGGGATATAAGTCGGATTTATATACCGATGTTTTCCAGTTCTTTGTTATGTTTATAGGTTTTTTCCTTATTGTTTATATCTCTTTCACTTATGTCGGCGATCTTAATTACCTGAAGCTTAAACTGCCTCCGGACCATCTGAAGCTTACTTCAAATGTATCTCCAGTTTATCTTATTGTGTGGTTTTTGATAGCTCTGTGGACATTCGCGGATCCCGGATTTCACCAGAGGTGTTATGCTGCTAAAAATGGAGAAACAGCGAAGCGGGGAATTATCATCTCTCTTTTTTTTATGATTCTATTCGATCTGCTTACGACCACAACCGGCCTATTTGCCAGAGCCACGATGCCGGGGCTTAGCAATCCGGTTTTATCATTCCCGCTTTATGCAGATAAAATACTTGGGAGCGGGTCGAAAGGAATTTTTTATGCCGCAATGTTTGCGACAATCATATCAACGTTAAATAGTTTTCTATTTTTGGGAGCTACAACGCTGGGAAGGGATTTTATCTTCAAGCTTAATAGACGCTCAATTGAAAAGAAAATTCCATCCTATACACGCTTGGGACTGATTATCACAGCCGTAATCTCTGTGTGCCTGGCATTCTTAATCCAGTCGGTAATTTCATTATGGTATCTCATAGGCAGCATCTGTATACCGGGAATTATATTACTTGTCTTCGGGGCATATTACAAGAAATTTTCTGTTGGTAAAAAGTATGCTCTAATAGAGATAATCGGAGGAGCCGCAGCCAGTTTGATCTGGTTCTTTATTAGAGACCAGATCACAATTAGCCTTATAAATGAGATAGAACCGATGATAGCCGGATTATTTTTCTCCTCGGTAATTCATCTAATCGGAGTCTTCAATCAGAAGAATGTTTCTTCCCCTTCAGCATAGACAATATAATGGAGAGTGCAATACAGCTTATAATAATACCAAGTGAGAGCACTGTAGATATTTCATAAAGATCCACAATGAGCATTTTAACTCCGACGAATGCGAGTATAACCGCAACACCATACTTCAGATAAACGAAAAGATCGACTATTCCGGCCAGCGCAAAATAGAGAGCCCTTAACCCTAAGATGGCGAAGATATTTGAAGTTATTATTATGAATGGATCATGTGTAATTGCAATAACCGCCGGTATTGAATCGACCGCAAAAACTATATCAGCGGATTCGATTAGAAGGAGAGCCAAGAAAAGGGGAGTAACATAATGAATTGAATTTTGTTTGGTGAAAAATTTAGATCCGTGATACTCTGTCAGGATATTAAATCGTCTGGAAACAAATTTAATCAGGTAGTTAGTTTTAAGATCAATTTTTGTCTCCTCGCCAAATGCCATTTTATATGCGGCATATAGGAGCACGAGCCCAAAAATATATATGATTGGATGAAAAAGGTTGATTAACGTAACTCCGGCCAGTATAAATAGAATCCTTAAGACAATCGCGCTTAGAATACCCCATTTCAAAACGTGTGGCTGATTTTCATCACTTATTCCAAGAACATTAAAAACCATTAAAAATACAAATAGATTATCAACAGAAAGAGATTTCTCCACAAGATAACCGGCCAGAAACTCAACCGCTTTTGTCTCACCATCCTCAAGAAAGAAATAGATAATAAGATTAAAAAGAAGAGCGGTAGTGATCCAGATACCGCTCCAAATTAAACTGGACTTTATTCCTATTTTACCTTTTCTGTGATCGGTGGCATAGAGATCGATGTAAAACATCACGAGTACCAGGATAGAAAAGATGATCCAAAAAATTGTATGATTATCCATAATTTAAGGCAATAATATCCCGACGGAGATAGTGGTAGTCCATAGACCCTTTCTATCACCTTGAGCTGATTGAGTTATATTAAATGAATTAACTATTTTACCTGACATTTTATAAGCTTGTTCACGCTCGTTCCATGCTTTCTCAGGGTCGAAATCAACGCCAAGAGTAGTAGCAAGCATTGTAGCCGCAAGGTCCTCAGCATATTCCCCGGCAACTTTTTCTGTCTCGCCATAAGGATGATGCTCCGAGAGATATCCATACATCTGTTTATCAGCCGGAATAGCAACCCCAATGGAGGAAGCAATCAGACGGTTTGGTTCATTTGTGGAATTCCTGGCCATAACACAATGCGTAATCAGACCGGGTTTTAATAGTTTCAATCCCTGATCTTTACTCAAACGCTTACATCCCACCGGGAAAATACTGCTTACTGAAACAAGATTACAAATTTCAATACCGGCACTTCTAAGAGCTAATTCAAATGATGCCAAATACTCTTTATGCCTGCCTACACCCTTGGTGAAAAAGATTTTTGTTGGAACGTACATTGTGTTTTTCTCCTTCTGACTAATTACAAATCAATTTAATAAATTTTCTCTTACCGACCTTTAATATTTTCGTTTTATCGAGTGATATAAGCTCTTTTATATCCGAAATTTTATCACCGTCTATTGTCACACCGCCCTGCGCCACTAAACGGCGCGCTTCTCCTTTGGAGGGAGCAAATCCCACTAAAACTATCAGATCAAGTATTTCCATTTCTTTAAGACTCTTTTCAATCTTAAATTCCTCAATCTCATCGGGAATACCTTTTTTAACGAAGATAGTATCGAACTCATCCTGAGCCTCAGTTGCTGCTTCCTGAGAATGATACATCTCAACAAGTTTTCTAGCCAGTTTTCGCTTTATGTCTCTTGGGTTAATCTCTTTATTCGAAAGATCTTCCTGAATTGAACTAAGATCTTTGTTCGATGCATCCGTAGTCAAGACAAAATACTGATATATTAAGTCATCCGGGATTGAGAGTGTCTTACCGTAAATTTCCTTCGCCGATTCGCTGATCCCGATATAATTATCTAGCGATTTACTCATTTTTTCGACACCATCGGTTCCAACCAGAAGCGGCATAGTAAGAATCACCTGGGGACTGATACCGAATTCCCGCTGAATATCCCTTCCAACTAAAAGATTAAACTTTTGGTCCGTGCCACCAAGTTCTACATCACTTTTAATTGCAACTGAATCCATTGCGTGCGCGAGCGGGTAAAGTATTTCGTGTAAGCTGATCGGAATTCCTCCTTTATACCTCTTTGTGAAATCATCCCGTTCTAGCATCCTTGCGACTGTATATTTAGATGATAATTTTATCACATCTTCGAAAGTCATTTTACCGAGCCACTCGGAATTGTGCACGATATTAGTTTTATCTTTATCCAGAATTTTCGAAGCCTGTTCAAAATAGGATTTACCATTTTCACGTGCTTCCGAGAAGGATAGGGGAGGTCTTGAACTGTTCCGTCCAGAAGGATCACCGATCATCCCAGTAAAATCACCTATTATCAATATTGCCTGATGGCCGAGATCCTGGAATTGGGCAAGCTTCCTCAAGACTACTGAGTGACCGAGATGAAGGTCCGGTCTGGTGGGATCACAACCTAACTTAATATTTAAAGGAATATTTTCTTTTAACGATTTCTCCAGTTTCTGAACTAATTCATCTTCCGGTATAATTTCAGAAGTGCCCCTTTTTATCCAATCCATCTGTTCGTTGATAGGGGGGAAGGTATTTTGTTTATTCAATATTTTCTCCCATAAGCTACTTTAATTTTCTTTCCATTGATCTATTTAAATCTCTTTTTGCAATACTTTCACGTTTATCGTACTGTTTTTTTCCGGTCACAACAGCTAATTCAACTTTAGCCAATCCATTCTTAAAATACATCCTAAGGGGGATCAGTGTATTCCCTTTTTCCGAGACGGCTTTAATGAGTTTTCGAATTTCACTCTTCCTGAGGAGTAATTTTCTCTTTCGGACTGGATCGTGATTGTTGATGCTAGCCTGGTCATAAACGGAGATATTACTGTTCATTAACCAGACTTCCCCCTCAGAGATCACAGCATAAGCGTCAACAAGATTAGCCCTGTTCAGCCTCAATGCCTTTACTTCCGAACCAACAAGTACTATCCCGGCCTCATAAGTATTAATTATAAAATACTCGTGAGTTGCTTTCCGGTTAACTGTTATATTTTTTTCTACCGTGATTTCTGCCAATAGGTTAAGGAGTTTGTCCTTTTAATAAAATTCGATGTTAAAATTTATTTTTATTGTCAGTTAATTGCAAGGGATTCTCCGACTTGCGAAAAATAGTTTAAAGAGAGCATTTCAACAGAGGCACTTGGCTCAGTCAAATTGTTTGATTAAATTTTCATTCAACATATTGAAGAATAATTATGCCGGAAAAACATTTTTACGAGCAGAAAAGCTACACAAAAGAGTATATTTTACCGTATTTCCTTAAGCATATACCGGATTTTACCCGGAAGAAGGTACTTGAAGTAGGATGCGCGGAAGGAGGGCTCCTGGCAGCTCTTCAGGAACTTGGAATGAGCGTCAGGGGAGTGGAACTGAGCCCTGAGCGTGCGGAGCTTGCATTAGAGAAGGACAAGTCGCTTAACATCATTGTGGGCGAT
>JBAYWA010000139.1:0-5414 GCA_041674325.1 Melioribacteraceae bacterium
AATGTTATTGTCCTGAGGGACCGGTTCGAAAAAATTGACGGCTCCTTTTATATTGTCGGCCGGGAAGACAGAGCGATACGACAATTTGCCGGGGGCCGCAGAAAAGAGCTGAAAGAACTGCTTTCCGGAATTGATAAATCTCTCCCGGTAATAATGATGGATCATCAGCCATTCGCATTGAACGAGGCTTCCGAGAACGGAATCGACCTCCAGCTTTCGGGCCATACGCACAACGGGCAGTTGTGGCCGCTTAATTATATAGTTGAGAAAATTTACGAACTCGGCTGGGGCTATAAGATCCTGGGAAATACACAATACTACATATCATGCGGCGTAGGGGGATGGGGCCCGCCGGTAAGAACGGGCAGCAGACCGGAGATAATTAATTTTAAAATCCGCTTTGAAGATGGGCAAAACGCGGAATCAAAATAATTTTTTCGGCCAATAAAAGGCCGGTTTATAGAAAATTTTCCCGCGGCTTCCGGTTGTTTCAATAAATAAAAAAGGCAGATCTGTTAACAGATCCGCCGTTTTTTCAACTTATAAATTATTTTTTCTTCATTTCAAATACATTATTCTTTTCATTGGCGTCCGGAACAAGTTTGGCATCTATCTCAACCCTTTGAATCTCTTTTTTTGTCCTGAGCTCTACTTTAAGTTCTTTATTCCCCTTTTTCCAGGAGGAAGCGCTTTTATGTATTTTTTCTGTAGTTTTATCTGCATAGGTAATAATTAAATCGGTCGGAACGGGAACAATCCCTTTTTTTTCAACTATAATTTCGGCATTCCCTTTTTTCGATTTTACATTTTTTATTCCAAGATCCGGAAAGCCGCGCTCAAAATACCACGGATTCCAGAACCAGCTCAGATCCTCTTTGGCCACATCATTAAAAGTGAAGAAAAAATCGTAGGGAAGAGGATGTTTCCCTTTCCATCGGGCCATATATTCATGCAAAGCTTTTTTGAATAAATCATCGCCCAGAACATCTTTCAGCACATAGTACGAAACCGAAGCTTTAACATAAGAATTGAACCCAAGTGTAGGCCCGCCTGTAATTGATGGCGTTATCATCGGCAGATCCATCTCTATCCCCATCGTTTTTCCTACCCCGATTACATTTCCGGTAAACTCATCCGCTCCCGGAACGAGATCCTTCAGCATCGCGGAGGTAAAAAAAGTCGCCCACCCCTCATCCATCCAGGCATATTTACGTTCGTTTGTTCCCATATAAAATGGAAAATAATTGTGGGCTATTTCGTGCAGCGTCACCCCCGCCTGACCGGTAGCTGAACCGCTGACTCCGTTATTGCACATCATCGGCATTTCCATGCCGCCGCCGCCCGTTGTTTCGCCGTTGAAAACAGTAATTTTAAAATAGGGAAATGGAATTCCCGGCCACTGTTTAGAAAGCTTTTCAACCGAGAGCTTCGCATAGTAAGCGACATCGGCCCAGCTTTTTGATTTTGTCGGAAATACGGCATCGGTTAAAACTCTTCCGCCTTTATCATCTATCTCTGCGCTTACCGCGTCCCACACATAGCTATTTGCCGTGGCAAACGAAACATCGGATACATTTTCGGCTTTTAATTTCCAGGTCGTCTTTTCGTTCTTTAGTGTTGCGCCATTTTTTAAATCTTCTTCCCTTATAATCCTTATCACTCCATCGGACTCCATTGCTTCTTTATAGCGGGCATAGATTTCCGGTTTTAAAATTTCTTGAAGGTTCTGATAAGCGCCGGTTCCCCAGACTATATAACCCGCGGGAACTGTTATTTCCAGATCGTAATTGTTCTGATCGTTATAGAACTCGGTTTCTCCGGTGTAATTGTTCCGATCCCAACCGTCAATATCATCATAAACCGCCACCTGCGGATACCAATACGCTACGTAAAGAGTTGAATCGTTGTAAGCGCCCATCCTCAACCTTGATTCGCGTGGAATAATAACGCTCCACCTAATTTCGATCTCTAAAAAAGATTTAGGCATCAGCGGGGTCTGATTAATATTTACTCCCATATTCGTACCGCGCCTGAAAACTCCACCCCTCTCTTTTGTGTTAAAACCTTTCCCGTTAATTATCAGCGTGTCAATCTGAACGCCGTCTGTTTCGTCGCTGGGGGAGATTTGTGTTAGGCGGGAATTTCCTTTTTTATTTATGTCCTGATAAAGCCGGAAGGCCAGTTGTTTCAGCGTATCCGGACTTTCGTTATAATATTTAATTTTCGCATGGCCTTTTACCATATGCTCTTTTGTAAAAACTTCCGCCTGAATTTTGTAGTCGGTGCGGTTTACCCAGTAATTTGCTCCCGGTTTGCCGTCGTAAGAACGGGTTCCTTTTTCATATGCCTTAATAATATTCCTCGGAATATAAAGGGATGGGCTCTGCGCAACCGAAATTGAGGTCAGCAGGATCAATAATAATAAAAAATTTACGGTAATTGTAGTTCTGTTTTTCATATCTCCTCAGTCTGTTACCTGTTTAGATGCCGCTGCCAATAATTATGTTCCTCTACGTTAATTAATTTCCACAATATTATCGTCCGGATTTATATCGGGAATCCGTGAGTTTCCGAGTTCTATCTTTTTTACATTTTTACGTTTTTGAATCGGAACCGATATTTCATTATTCCCGTTTTTCCACACATCTGCATTTTTCCCGAAAACGGATTCATTCGTACCGTCATCGTAATAAAATTTTATATTGACCGGCAGCGGCAATCCGCCCTTATTTTTTACGTTCAGAACTAGTCCGCCTTCGGTGGCTATTACCGTTAAGGCTAAGTCCGGGTGTTTAGTTTCAAAGAACCAGGGTTTAAAATACCAGTCTAGATTATTCCCGGAGACTTCGCTGAATGTAAAAAAGAAATCTGTCGGAATGGGATGTTTTCCGTTCCAGCGGCTCATATATTCGTGCAGACATTTTTTAAATAGTTCGTCGCCAAGCATTTGGCGCAGAAATTCATAAGCCGCCCCCGGTCTGCGGTACGAAGCCGTCCGGTAAGACGCGCCCCGCAACTGATAAGACAGAACACTGGGCGGTATATCCTGCTCGTTTCCGGCGAATTCTGAAAAGCTTTTTGCGTTTCGTGTTCTGGGGTCGTAACCGGGCGCATTCTCCGTCTGAAAATCTGCCGGAATCATTACGGCCCACCCTTCATCCATCCATGCGTATTTGCGCTCATTTATCCCCATATAAAAAGGAAAATACGTGTGAAATATTTCGTGCGAGGTCAAATGAACCGTACCCTGAAGTTCTGGTTCAGATGAATCGTTAACCATCATCGGAAATTCCATTCCCCCCTCTCCGTTGAAAACTGTCATCGCCGGATACGGGAAAGCCACTCCCGGCAGATGATCGGTGAAACTCTCTATCGATTTTCTTGCTACTTCGGCAACAGTGTAGAAATCCGCTGACTCCTTCTTATACGCTGCGCTAATGAATGTCCGGCGTCCCGATTTTTTATCGACAATCAAACTAGAAGCATCCCACAAATAATGATCGCTTGAAGCAAATACGAAGTCGGGGACATTCTCCGCCATGAATTTATAAACAAGTTTCTCTTTATCCGCTGTTACCATTCCGGCTTTATAATCATTCTCCTCTATCACTCTTACAATTTCCGCGGAGATGTTTGCTTTACTAAATTTTTCAAAGTTCTTTTTCGCCAGAACCTCTTCCGGATTTTGAAGAAGTCCCGTTCCCCAGACAATAAAATTTTTTGGAACGGTCAATTCGACATCATAATTTGAGAAGTCATTATAAGTTTCAACCTGTCCGGTATAATTGACCAGATCCCACCCGTCGATATCATCATAGACCGCAATCTGCGGAAACCAGTAAGCGGCAAAAAAAGATGTGCTGTCATAGGTTCCCATCCTTACATTAGATTCTTTCGGAAGGATAGTGCTCCATTCTAATTTCAATTCGATTTGAGATTGTGGGGCGACCCGCAAATCCGGATTTATAATAAGATTGGTTCCTTCGCGTCTGATTGCTTTATCGGTGCCGTCCAGCTTAAACTCGCGCCCGTTTGTATTCACGTAGGTTAAAAGAGTGCCGTTGTTTATATCGTTCGGCGAAATTTCGAAATCCCTTGAATTTCCTTTTCTGTAAAAGTCCGGGAGGAGTTTAACAACGATCTGTTTCAGCGTGTCCGGACTGTTATTAAAATACTTTATTGTTTCTCGCCCGATTATCGTGCGGCTTCCGGGGTTAAGTTCAGCTCTGATTTTATATTCCGCTTTATTCTGCCAATAATGCTGCCCCGGTTTTCCGTCTAATGAACGCGTCCCTTTGTAAAATGCTTTTTGAATATTAAGGGGGATATTTAAAGACGTTTTCTGCGGATAGACCGAGCCGCAAAGATTAAGAATTAAAAAAAGATAGAGAAAAATGAGTTTTGTTTTCATCCCGATTTTCCATATTTCATTGAGTGTAAGTGTGGCGCAAAAATAGGCCGGCGAAGAGATTAATACAAATTATTAGTTGTTCGATTTTCGGAATTTTGCGAAATGTCCCGGCGCCTCCATTACTTGGGCGCCGGTGGTGAATAAAAGTCTGTTTTTATGCTTCGGCTTTTTCCATTGCCGGAATTTTTACCAGCGCCTGTTCGAGATCTTCTATTATATCTTTCACGTTTTCTATTCCAACCGAGAGGCGGACCAATCCCTCTGTAATTCCGGCGTCCTTTCTGGCATCTGCGCCCATAGATAAATGGGTCATGCTGGCAGGATGCTGTATCAGAGTTTCAACTCCGCCCAGACTAACCGCAAGCGCGCATAATTTAACGGAATTCATTACTATTTCACCCGCAGAGAATCCGCCCTTCAATTCGAACGAAATCATTCCACCCGGTCCATTGTGCTGCTTCAGACCTGTTTGGTAGTTTGGATGGCTTTTTAATCCCGGGTAACGGGCCCATTTTACTTTTGGATGATTTTCAAGATATTCAGCAACAAGCTGCGCGTTCTCGCAGTGTCTCTGCATTCGTATCGATAACGTCTTTAAACCTCTGTGAACCAGGAAAGAATTGAACGGATCAATAACTCCGCCGTGCTGGTTCAGTGTTTTTCTCATCTTCAGGTACATCTCTTCATCTTTAACAACAATAATTCCCGCCACAACATCGGCGTGCCCATTTAAAAATTTCGTCATGCTGTGAAGAACAACATCTGCTCCAAATTTGAACGGCTGCTGAAGAGCCGGACTCATAAAAGTATTATCAACCACTACGAGCGCTCCTTTCTGGTGAGCTGTTTTTACAGCCGCCGCAAGATCCGTAACAGAGATCATGGGGTTTGCCGGCGTTTCGATATATACAATTTTAGTATTTGGCTTCATTGCTTTTTCGATCTCGCCATCAACGTCCGAATCCACAAAGGTGGATTCTACGCCAAACTTGCTCATTATCGA
>JBAYWA010000140.1:0-5384 GCA_041674325.1 Melioribacteraceae bacterium
ATTCGCGGAGATAAAAAAACTAAGAAAAAATTCATTGCTGATAAGTGGTGACGGATCAGTGATCGCGGCTCTTCTCACTGAAGATAAGTGCAGTGATCTTTTGTCTCTCAACTCCGATTTCCTTCAGTTCAAACAGCTGAAAAATGTACATACCACAGATAGCAAAACAGAACTGATGAGATACCCGTGGGATTTTGTGAATCGGAACGGATCCGAGATAGCAAATGATTTCAAACGCATTGTAAAAAAAGGATCAGACTTTAAGAGCAACTCTGTGATTTTGAAGAATAAGAAAAATATTTTTATCGGTACCGGCGCAGTTGTGGATCCTTTTGTTGTGCTTGACGCTACGGACGGCCCTATCTATATCGGCAAGAGAGTCCGCATTATGCCGAATTGTTATATCCAGGGGCCGGTATTTATCGGAGATGATTCCATTGTAAAAGCAGGCGCAGCCATCTATCATAATACAAGCATCGGAGAGATGTGCAAGGTAGGCGGTGAAATTGAGTCTTCGATCATTCTTTCTTATAGTAATAAGCAGCATGCGGGATTTCTCGGGCATTCATATCTGGGCAGCTGGATAAATATAGGAGCGGGTACAAACAACAGCGATTTAAAAAACAATTATGAGAACATATCGGTTCTGCTAAACGGAAAACCGGTGGATACAGGCTCTCAATTTGTCGGGCTGATTATGGGGGACCACTCAAAGACCGCGATAAACACGATGTTCAATACCGGAACAATAGCCGGTGTTTCATGCAACATCTTCGGAGCAGGCTTCCCTCCGCGTTACATCCCCTCATTCAGCTGGGGCGGATCAGATTTTTTAAAGACTTACGATATTAACAAGTCGCTTCAGGTCGCTGATCTTGTTTTCAAACGAAGGGGAAAAACTTATACCGATGAAGATGGAAATCTGTTAAAAAGATTATTTGAGATTACTTCCGCAGAAAGATCAAGAAAAACTAAAGCGTGATTAGGCTGAAACAATATTTTCCCTTAAGAAACAATGTATAAAAACTATTACTATCTGTTCCGGTGCATTCGGCAATTGGAAACGATAATCAGAAAACAGAGAGTCGTTGAAGCTTATACACAGGAGCGTGACCGGCTGTTTATTAAAATACCGCTTCCGGGCAAACCCGATTTTCATATTATAATTTCTACGAGTCCTCAGAATCCATTCGTTTCGGCAAAAGATGAACACTTCAAAGCGAAAAAAAACACAGTAAGTTTTTTTAATGAATACTTCCCTTCCCCTATCGGATCTATTGGTATCGCTGAAGGCGACAGAGTAATAAGAATAGAGCTCGGCTGCGGGGCTCTGCTGATTTTTTTCAGAGGCAGTAAGAGTAATATATTTTTCATATCTGAAAATGAGATCAGATCGTCATTCAAAAAAATAACTGAGGCGGAAAGAAAATCCTTAAATAATGAGATTGAGGGGATAAAATTCATCAGCTCCATTGGTGAAGTTGAGAAAATTACTGATGCCGAAACCGACGAATTGAAGCTAAGAAAGTTGCCGTATATCGGAAAAGAGATCATCAAAGAATCAGAATACAGAGGAACTGATCTTATTGCACAATTCAAGAAAGTGATTAATGAAATTTTGACGGGAAATATAATTGTATATCATGATGAGGAGACGGGCAAACCTTCTTTCCATCCTGTAACATTCAAATCGTACAAAATCCCGAAAGATCATTTTGAATTTGATAATTTCATTGACGCGCTGAACAAATATTTTTCGCAGAATTATACGAGATCGAATGTAAAGATTTTAAAAAAGCAGATAGACACTCACATTTCGAAGGAAATGGAATCACTTTCGCATAAATTGAATAATCTTAAAGCACGGGTGGATGCCGGCACAAAAGATGAGCTTTATCATCATTTTGGCGATCTTCTTCTGGCAAACAGACACTTGATTCAGAGAGGGATGAAAGAAATTTCTTTGGAAGATTATACGGCCGGAACTCCGGTCATAATACGTCTGGACGAGAAACTTTCTCCTAATCAAAACGTAGACAGATATTTCGACAAATCGCGTGCGGAGAAGATTGAATACGCTAAATCGGTTGAATTATTGAGAACAGCTTCCAAAAGCTTTACACGGTTAGCTGAGATAAGAGAAAGATTCGAAAACGCCGCAGAACTAAATGAGCTACTCCAAATAAAAAAAGAATTAAAAATGACGACACAAAATCCCCGGCAGAAAGACGATGCAGAGAGATTGAACTTCCGGCATTTCCTGATTGATAATAAATATCATGTTTTTGTGGGCAAAGACAGCCGCAATAATGATCAGCTGACGACAAAATTCGCCAAGCAGAACGATTTCTGGTTTCACGCAAGGTCAGTCTCCGGATCTCACGTGGTTCTCAGAGTGGAGAATACCAAAGAGGTCATTCCAAAGAATATTCTTCTGAAGGCTGCTTCGATTGCCGCATTCTACAGTAAAGCTAAAACATCCAAATTGGTACCAGTGACATATACTCTGAAAAAATATGTCAATAAAAATGCTAGGCACGAAGTGGGACAGGTTACTGTTACAAAAGAGAGCGTGCTTCTGGTAAAACCGGAGATTCCTAAGGATTGCGAAGCCGTAAATGAATAATTTTCCTCCCCTCGGATGTATCCATCATTTCACAGTTCAGATGATCTATCCATAATTGATGGAATAATCTATTCTTCGTAAATTGAATGTGCGAATGAATAATTTTATCTTTATTATAAACCTGATTTTCAAAATCAACCCGGCGATAGATTGACACAACTCAAGAAAGAAAAGATTAACAAAATACTAATCATTAAATTACGTGGAATAGGAGATGTGGTCCTGTCAACTGTCGTTATAGAAAATCTAAGACACGATTTTCCAGATGCGAAGATAGATTATCTGGTTGAACCCCCTTCTCAACCGGGATTGAGCGGTCTTAAAGAGTTAAACAGAGTATTAATATTTCACAGGAAAGACTTTTTCAAGAAAGCCGCGCTGATTTTTCAGATCAGAAAAACAAAATATGATCTAGTGCTCGATTTTTTTTCAAATCCTTCCACCGCGATTGTAACATTCTTCAGCGGAGCAAGATACCGCGCGGGATTTCCGTACAGAGGAAGAAAATACGCATATAATTTATACGGTCCCGAAGAGAGAGGAAAGTATCATTCGGCTCAATTACATCTTGAAACTTTAAAGATTCTGGGGATTCATCACTCGTATAAAGAATTGCATTATTATATATCTCCCGCGGTATTGACCGTTGCGGAAAAATATCTTAGGGACAGCTATATAAAGAACAATTTTGTGGTGGGGATCTGCCCTACCGGCGGATGGGCATCAAAAAAATGCGAACCGGAAAAGTTTGTGGAGATCGCAAATGCGCTAATTGAAAAGTTTAACGCAAAAATTATTATACTATGGGGTAAATCCGACGAAGAGGATGCGTTTAAGATCCATAATGCGCTTGGTGATAAATCGATAATTGCTCCCTCAACCACAATACAGGAACTGGCGGCCATGATAGCGAGGTGCAGATTTCTGGTTGCTAACGATAGCGGTCCGATGCATATCGCCACTGCGGTAGGAACCCCGGTACTGGGTCTTTTTGGTCCAACTAGCCCTTATATGCAGGGGCCATTCGGTGAAAAACATGAATGGATTCGCGTTGATGATCTGGAATGCATTGAATGCAACCTGCTTGAGTGTCCACGCAACCATGAATGTTTCAGGGATCTATCAATTGATAAGATAACTGAGAAAGTGAACGCACTGATTTCGAAAAATAATTTAAATACCGTTAATTGAAAAAGATCGAGATATTTTTCAGAAATATTTTGCTGTGGATCCTTCTTCATACCCGGAAAAATGCCAATCAGGTCGATCCGCCGGTCATCAACAAAGATTCAAGAATACTCTTTGTAAGACTTAATAGAATTGGCGACGCGCTGGTGACTACACCCCTTCTTAAATCCATTAAAGAACAGATCGGATGCCGTATTTACATCTTAGCGGCAAGCCAGAATTATTTTGTTTTTGAAAATTCCAATTTGAGCGATGAGATAATTGTATACAGAAAAAATGTCCACGGAGTACGGGCGCTAATCGGAATAATTAACGGTCTTAATTGCGATGTAATAGTTGATCTTCACGATGATGTTTCCACTACTGTAAGCTATCTGATCGCATATTCCAATTGCAGATACAAATTCGGCCTAAAAAAGAAGAACTATAAATTATTTACACACGTGGTTGAGAAGAGGGATCCATCCCGGTATCACGTTGTTGACCGGATCATGGAATTTTCAAAGTTATTTCATTTGAAATCGGAAGAAGAAAAGATAAATGTTGTTTTCCAGCCGAAGGCAATTTCAATAAAAGCCGCATCCGAATTCCTGAGTAACCGCTTCCCTGTCGGCAAATTCCTTGTCGGTATTAATATTTCTGCCGGGAGCGAAGCAAGATTCTGGGGAATCGCAAAATTCCGCCAGCTTATCAGCGATCTTTCCCCATATAATATTAATATTCTCCTTCTCTGTTCTGAAAAGGATCTGAACAGCGCGTCTCAGATTGCCGGAAACGGTTTGCCGATTTATTACCGGCCGACTTTTGACGAGTTTTGCGCGGTAATACCATTTCTTGATTTTTTAATAACACCGGACACTTCGATTATACATGTAGCGTCAGCCTTTAAAATTCCGATGTTCGGGCTATATGTTCATTATAATACAAATGAATTAATATGGTCACCGTACAAATCGGAATTCGAATGTGTTCTTACCCGTGAACCAACATTAAAAAATATCTCAAATGAGGATGTAAAAAGAAAGTTACTCCCATTATTCGAAAAATTTTATTTTAATAAGGAAAAGTATGGATCAAAATATTCCGGCTTGTAAAAATTTTACAGGGTATAAACCGTGTTTCCCCGGATATAATTGCCTCGAGAGCGGATGCAAAGAAGCAAATCCGATAGGCAAGAAAATTTTAATTATTAATCTTGATGCTATGGGTGATGTGCTGATGACTACTGCACAGTTAAGAGCAATTAAAAGAAAATATCCCGAATCAACTATTTATTGGATTACTCTAAAGATTGCCGCGGGATTGCTTGAGAACAACCCCTTCATAGATAGAGTACTAAAATACGATTTTGAGTCACTCTCAATTTTAGACTCAATTGAATTTGATATTGTAATGAATGTTGATAAATCTCAGCGCTCCGGGGCTCTGGCGATGCAGGTTGATGCAAAAGAGAGACTTGGCTTCGGCATCAACGGAAACGGTCAGATTATACCTCTTAACGATGGAGCCGGATATAATTACCGGCTCGGAATGGATGATCACCTCAAATTTAAGATAAATCAGAGATACG
>JBAYWA010000141.1:0-5382 GCA_041674325.1 Melioribacteraceae bacterium
CATCATATCCCTCCCAGTATCATAAACATACATTTGAACATAACCCCAAAGAGTCTGCACAGTCATATAGATGGATATTCCTTTTTCGTGTGCCCGTTTTAGTGCGGGATATAGGGGTTTGTTCACGTGTCCTAATCCGGTGCCAGCAATTACAATTCCTTTGTAATCGTTATCGATGAGAGATTCAATGATGTCGGGTTTCATATTGGGATAATAATAAACGATGCTGACCTTCTCCTCGAATGCGGTATTGATCTTTACATCTCTGTCTTTGCGCCGGCGTTTATAATCCTGCCGGAGAGGCGTGATGGCATCGCGGCTCACTTTTGCAATCGGAATATCGCCGATAGTTCTGAATGTTGACCGGTAGCTCGAATGCATTTTTCTAACGCGGGTACCCCTGTGAAGCAGTCCGTAATAATCCGATGTGGGACCGAACATGCAGACCATCACTTCTGCTATATCGCTTTCGGAAGCGGTCTTAACGCTGTGCATTAAATTAAGCGCGGCATCCGAAGAAGGCCGGTCGCTCGATCTCTGCGAACCGACCATCACTATCGGCACCGGAGAATTCTGAACCATAAATGATAAAACCGCGGCAGTATGATGCATTGTATCTGTTCCGTGGCCTATCACAATTCCGTCGACCCCTTTCTCAATCTCCCTTCCGATAGCTTCCGCAGTTCCTTTCCACTGATCGGGTCCCATATTTTCGCTGAAGACACCGTATAATTTTTCCGTTTCAAGGTTGCAGTAATCCGCCAGTTCCGGCACGGATCCGTAAAGCTCTCCCGGAGAAAATGCGGGAATCACTGCGCCCGTTCTATAATCCAGCCGGCTCGCGATTGTGCCGCCTGTGCCGAGCAGTTTAACTTTCGGTTTATTCGGCTCATACGGAAATTCCTTTTCCGGAATTTTATAATGAGCTTCTTTTCTTCCGTTTATTTTTATGCCGGTTACCAGGTCCGCGGCCACTCCGATATTATAGCCAATCGGCATTTTGATCACGATGTGGTGAGAGTCGGCGGTTTCGGAACGGGGGAGTATGATCCCCTTGTAATTTCCTTTGGTTGTTGTTATCTCAACGTCGCTCCATACAAGCGCGTCAAAATTTTTCAGAACCGAAAGGGCTTTGCCCCGGTAACCTTTGTAATTATCATCTGCCATAGAAATTCTCTTTTGTAATTCCGGAGAAGCCTGCTCCGGAATTTATTTTATAATAATCTTTTTATTAATAACGGAATAATCAGTATTAATGAATTCTTTCCGCTACGATTCTCCCCGCAACATTCAACCGCACTTTATTCATCACGGATCCAAGCAGGACTTCTTTTCTTTTTTCGTTTTTAAATAATTTCTCTTTGGACAATTCATTGTTCGTCTCCGAAATCACCGCTTCAAGCTCAGTTTCAGAAATCGGTCCCGGCAGCATTTCCTTATAAAAATTTCCTCTCACTATCGATTTTTCCATTGCGGTTAAAATCCCGTCCCGGGAAAGAAAACCTTCCTTATATGATCTGAAAATTTCTCTCATAATCTCTTCATCGAGAATTTTAATATCAGCGCCTTTTTTCTTAAGCCGTTTCGGAAATTGTATGAGGGCTACAGCCGCCATGATCGGGTCAATTTTCCACTCATCAACCAGCATTTTAAAAAGTTTTGCAAAACGGGAAATTGCCAGCGGGCGGACGGTGTCTTCCGGAATTTTGAGTGATCTGTACCATTCTTCCCGCTTCCAGAATTGCTCGGGCAGAGTGAGCCGGAGTTTTTCTATTCTTTCATCTGTTATTCTCGTAGGCGGTAAATCCGTGTCCGGATACATCCTGTCGGCGCCGGGTAAAATTCTTTCAAAACCGTTAGTCCCGTCTCTCAGAGCCTGTCTTGTCTCGGATGGTACACCGATAGTAGCTTCCCGGGCTCTGATTATAATTTCTTTTGCGGCCATCTCAGTGTCAATTTCATTTCCCCATACAAGAACCATGGTGTCATCTTCCGAAGCCCCTACAGTTTTCTTAATATTCTGCCAGTCGGCGGAAGTTAAAGTATCTCCTTTGCTGTCGGAGTGAATTATGTTGGGAATATTTGTAAGGCAAGCGATAACCCGCACACGGTCGGAGATCTCTTTTGAGAAATATGTATCTGTCTGAGTCTGCCAGTGAAGAAGTCGCGCATATTTCCTGAGCACAACACATTTTACTACAAGACCCTGATCTGTTGCGGCGCGTATCGGCAGATAGTGAGCCTTCTTAACTATGCGCGTGATGTTATCAACTTTAGCTTCGAAAGTTTCTTTGGTTATTCCTCTCTTGTGAAGTTCCTCCCTCAGGAGCAGAAGGTTCCATTGGCGCATTGCCTCGTTATATGTCAGGTGCGGAATTCTGCCGATCTTCGGAACGCCTTTTATCTCAATTCTGGTTCCTCCTTCAACGCTCACGTTAACATCTTCCCGCGCGGCGCCTATGCCCCGTCTCACATTTCCGGTGCTGCGCACCAAGTCAGCGCAAATTTCGGCAACTTCGGCAACTTCAAACGGTGTGCGCATATTCGGTCCGGTTACTGTTTCTATGAGCGGCATTCCGAGCCGGTCTGTCCTGTAAACTCTTAAATGTCCAGCATCGGAAACTTCCCGGCAGGAATCTTCTTCAATTGACATCTGCACTATATCTATGAGCCGGTTCTTGTATGGAATTTTCCCGTCGAGGGCAAAAATTGCAGTGCGCTGAAATCCGGTTGGAATACTGCCGTCAAGATATTGTTTTCTCGCGATATGCAGCTCGTCGACTATCGAGCATTCAAATAATAATCCGCACTGCAGGGCAATATCCAGAGCGTCGTCATTAATTAAAAATGGGGGAGTGTCGTCCATCTCGTAAGTGCAGACGGTTTCCCGGTTGATCCTGTAAAGAATATCCTTTTTCGTCTTGAATTCCATCAGCGCAGTGCCGTCATATTCCCCAAGTTCCGAAAGAGTCGGACGCATATGCCGTAAAATTTCGGCATCATAATGCTCGCTGTATTTACCGGCGGGACATCTGCAGAAAAGTTTTTTTGTTGTGTAGAGCTGCTGGTGAATTTCAAGTCCGGATTTGAAACCGACAGTTTCATAATCCTTATCTGTCATTTCTTCAAATGGTTTAAATAGAAAATCTTTCATAACATTTTTCGCGTCTATAATTAGTCGTTTGGGTGAGAGAATTGGAGGAAAAATAATTTTGCATAAACACTAAATTAGATTGATTACTTATGAAAACTTAGCGACATCGGTATAAAGAAGCAAACGATAGCTTTGAAACAAACTTACTCTTTCTGAATCTTCCGGGTTTCACTCTTTCATATAAATTCCCGGGAATATTTTTCGTTTGTATGAGTTTCAATCTCAATCCCGTTTATATCGAAAATTTGAAAAACAATATGACTTTTTTCGTGAGGTAAAAGGGAAATGATATTCCAGGATTATAGCGATTTGGTTAATTCTGCGAAGGCAAAAGCAGATTTGTCGGCCTGATGTTTCCCCAGCTTTCACATTCATTCCGGAAAGATGCAGTCTTGTCAGTCATTCAAAACCGGTTGCTAAAAATATTGTTTCCGCCGCTTTCGATCTCCTGTTTGCTTGCGGATTTGATTCCGAGGCTGCCGGAATCCGGATTTTCCTAATAACTTTTTAGGCCGCAATTAGAAATCCTGTTACAACAGATTGCTTGCCAGCTCGGCCAGTTCGGAACGCTCTCCCTTCTCAAGATTAACATGCGCATATAATTTCTGTCCCTTGAAATGCTCTATCAGATAAGAGAGTCCGTTCGACTGAGAATCGAGATAAGGGTGGTCTATCTGATATACGTCTCCCGTCAGAACTATCTTAGCCCCCTCTCCGGCGCGTGTGATTATGGTTTTGATTTCATGGGGAGTAAGATTCTGCGCTTCATCCACAATAAAATATATTCTCTGCAGACTTCTTCCGCGGATATAGCTTAAAGGTTCAATCACCAGCTTTTCGTCTTTAATCATTGTGTTTATTAGCTGATGGCTCTTATCCGATTCCGGAAACTGATCCTGAATTACTTTTAAATTATCCCATAGCGGCTGCATATACGGAGCCAGTTTGCTTTCAACATCGCCCGGAAGAAATCCGAGATCCTTATTACTGAGAGGAACTACCGGACGCGCAATATAAATCTGGCGGTAATTTTTTCTCACCTGAAGAGCGCATGCAAGCGCCAGCAATGTTTTTCCGGTGCCGGCTTTTCCGGTCATCGAAACTAGCGGAATATCGGGATTGCAGAGCGCGTCAACGGCAAATGTCTGTTCGGCGTTACGCGGCTTTATTCCGTATACTACCTGTTTGTCGATCCGCCTGAATTTGTCCATCTCATTGTTCAGAGAGGCAAGCACCGACCTGCTGGAGTTTCGCAAAATGAAATATTTATTCGGAACGGCTTCGGTTTTAATTTTTCTGAGTACCTGTTTCGATTGAACTTCGAACGGGGGCTGATAGAGTTTCTGCACAATGTCATCATCAAAATTCTCTATCACTGATTTGCCGCTATATAATTCCTCAACATTAACCACGCGGTCGGTTGTATAATCCTCGGCCGGAATACCAATCGCTTTGGATTTCATACGGAGATTGACATCCTTGCTTACGATTACAGTCTTGCTTTTACCTTTGTTTTCCTTTGAAGCTTCCACCGCGGCGCTTAGAACGCGGTGATCGACATTGTCCTCTCTGAAAACATCGTGTATCTCGGCAGAGAGTCCCTTTGTTATCATAATTCTCACTTTCCCCTTGCCTCTTCCCAGCGATACGCCGCCGTTGAAAACCTCATTTCCCGCAATAGAATCCAGAGTACGCGCAAATTCGCGCGCATTCAGATTAATTACCTGATTCCCCCTCTTGAAGTGATCCAGCTCTTCAATTACCGAGAGGGGAATGATGATATTGTTTTCCTGAAAGTGATTTATGCAGGTGGGATCGTGAAGAATTACATTTGTGTCGAGAACAAAAGTCTTAGGATTAGTTTTTCCCATAAAGAACAATAATTTATTGTGAAATGATTTCTTAGTAATTTCAGTAGGAACATAATAAATTTTTTTTTCTTTGTCGAAAGAATAAATAATATCTTCCTTGAAACGGTAATTTTTTAACCGAATTAAACCGGAGAAGCCAAATGCCAATTCAGACAATTAATCCCGCGACCGGAAGAACGGAAAAAATATTTCCGGAAATGAGAGCTGCCGAGGTTTTCGAATCGATTGAAAAAGCGGATGCGGCTTATCTTAAATGGCGCGAAACCGATTACGCTGCCCGCTCCCGAATGATGAAGAATGCCGCTCAAATTCTCCGAGACAGAAAAGAGCATTACGGTAAAATTCTTACGCTCGAAA
>JBAYWA010000142.1:0-5346 GCA_041674325.1 Melioribacteraceae bacterium
AAGAATTTAGCTATATCCACCATGCAAGTATCCTCATCCATCACCACAAAACCGCCCGATCCCATCATAGCGCCGACCTCTTTAAGCGATTCATAATCGACTTTTGTATCAAGAACAGAGCTGGGCAGACATCCTCCGGAAGGCCCTCCGATCTGGACAGCTTTAAATTGCTTATCATCAGGGATACCTCCTCCGATATCAAATACCACTTCACGCAGCGTGATCCCCATCGGCACTTCAACCAGTCCGCTATAATTTATTTTACCGCTTAAGGCAAATACCTTTGTCCCTTTACTTTTATCCGTACCGATACTTGAAAACCACTGTGAGCCCCGGTTAATAATAGCTGATATATTGGCGAACGTTTCAACGTTGTTGATAACTGTCGGGTATTTCCACAATCCTGAATCGGATGGGAATGGGGGTCTCGGTCTGGGCATACCTCTCTTCCCTTCAATAGAAGCAATTAGAGCTGTTTCCTCACCGCATACGAACGCGCCTGCCCCCTTTTTAATCTTCAAATCAAAATCAAAATCGCTGCATAGGATATTTTTACCAAGTAATCCGTAATTACGACATATATCGATGGCATTATTCAATCTTTGTATAGCGAGAGGATATTCAGCACGGCAGTAGATATAACCGATAGACGCGCCTATAGCATACGCTCCTATAATCATTCCTTCAATCAATTTAAAAGGATCGCTTTCTAAAACTGATCTGTCCATGAAAGCCCCTGGATCGCCTTCATCAGCGTTGCATATAATATATTTTTGAAGAGATTCTTTTTTATAAGCAAGTTCCCATTTAGTCCCGGTAGAAAATCCGCCGCCGCCTCTCCCTTTTAATCCGCTCGCTTTAATCTCATTCACAACCTGATCTGAACTCATCAGTCGTAATACTTTATCAAGGGCTTTAAAACCGCCTATAGCTATATACTCGTCGATCGAATTGGGATTAATAATGCCGCAATTTTCAAGCACGATTTTCTGCTGCCTTTTGAAAAACGGCTGATCGGAGAGACGCTTTGTTGAAGAGTTATTTACAGAATGAGACCCTAGCAATTTCTTTTCATAAACGGATTTTTTAACTATTGTATTTTCAATGAGTTGGGGGACATCTTTAGGATAAATTTCGCAGTATGAAATTCTATCCTTCCCGGGAAGTTTAATATCAACAATCGGTTCTTTAGCGCAATAACCAATGCATCCTGTCGGTACGATTATAGCTTCAATCTTATTTTTCGAGAGTTCCCCCTCAATTGCCAATTTAACTTTATCCGCTCCGGAGGCCAATCCGCATGTTCCCATTCCGATGAAGATGATCGGAAGATCATGGTCAGTATATTTCAATTGATTATTTAATTTAACATAACTTTTTTTGCAGTCTTCGCCGCTGTGGCAAAGAGGTCCATCGGAGCAGCACGCTATGAACAGCTCGCAAGGAGTTTCATTCGAATGCCAGCATTGATCGCAGCATTTATCATTAAATCGTTTCATCCTTTTTCCGCCGTCTGTTTAATTTCACTCTTCGCAATCTCAGTTTTCTTATATTTTGCCAAAATTTTAGGGATCTCTTTAATAGTTGCTCTGCCATAGTAATCCTCGTTTATATTAATTACCGGAGCGATACTGCAGGCACCTATGCACGCCACCGTCTCGAGAGTGAAATTTTTATCGCGTGTGGTTTGCCCTGCCTTAATTCCCAATTCGGATTCGAGAGCGACTAGAATATTGGCTGAGTTCTTTACGTGACATGCTGTACCTCTGCATACTCTGATAATGTTCTTGCCAAGCGGGGTCAGTCTGAACTGATTATAAAATGTCGCTACTCCGTATATTGTGCTTAAGGGGAGCTTCAAATATTCTGCTACCGCTCTCAGATCCTCTTCCGGCAGATAGCCATATACCTGTTGCACATCCTGTAGTAATGCAATTAAATTGCTTCTCTCTTCGCGGGGATAATTCTCAAGTATTTTCGAATCCATAAGAGTTCCATATATTTTGACAGTTTGGGAACACAATCGCACATTATATGCCAAGCTTTACGTTGGGCGGACTTCATATTTACGGTAATTTCACAATAATTCAGGCGGACGGATAAGATTATTCTTAACAGTGAGAAAAGAATTCTATTATTATTGGTGTGATTAAAAAATGAGAGTATTTATTGATAAATTAGAATAGGATGAGAGCGGATCTGAATTAAAAACGCGCAGATTTTTCGACCGGATAAAGCGTGAAATAAATTCAATTCGATGTAAAATGGTGATTGCCGCCGATAAAGCCATGGGCTTAAAAAATTTACTTCTTTTCCTCCTGAAGTTTCCTGTTTTTCTCCAGAACCTCTTTTTCCATCCGTTTTTTGTAGAGCCGGTATTTTTTTGTTAAGATTGAATCCGAAGCAGCAAGAATCTGAATAGCAAGCAGCGCCGCATTTTTGGCTCCATCTATTCCCACTGTAGCCACTGGCACTCCGGAAGGCATCTGCACAATGGATAGGAGTGAGTCCAATCCACTTGTAGCTTTGCTTAATATAGGTATTCCAATTACAGGCAAGATAGTATGCGCCGCAACAATACCCGGGAGATGGGCAGCTCCGCCTGCACCGGCAATAAATACTTTCACACCGTTCTTTTCGGCCTCCTTTATAAAGCCGACTGTTTGCACAGGTGTTCTATGTGCCGAAAGTATTCTTGTAGCATAATGTATTCCAAATTGAGATAAAGTTTCTTCCGTTTTTTTCATAACCGGGTAATCCGAATCGCTTCCCATCAATACAGCAACCTGAATTTTTTTCATGGAATACTCCTTTATAAATATTTTTTAATTATTCAAAGATAAGTTGATATGGTTAATATGCCAATAGTCGGGTGAAAAAAAGCGGGATAGTGGCTATCCCGCCTCCTAAAACTTATGATCTACTTTCTGGAGATTGATCCTACTCCGGAGACATCTGTTTTAGTCTTTTCCGGATTGCCATAATATTCTATTGATCCCACTCCGGATACTGAGGCATCCAGATATTTCGAGGCAAAAACATCCGCGCTTGCGGCACCGCTTACAGAGATTCTGACATCCTTAGCTTTTAGTTCTCGGGCATTAATACTTCCCGCGCCCGATAGGTCCGCAAGCAATCGGTCAACTACTCCATTAAGATTCACAGATCCCGCCCCGCTAAGTTCCATACTGAACTCATCACAAGAGATATTCTCAACATCTACATTATTCGCTCCTGAAACCTCAAGGTTATCAAGGGATGGAGTAGTTATATTTATTATAATCTCCTTTCTGGGTGAGATGTTTTTTCTGGTATCAATTATCAGGGAGTTACCTCTCACCCTAGTCCTGATGATTCCCATCAGGTTTTCTTCGGCAGAGACCTTGACAGATGCAGCCGGGCCGACTTTAACATGAATTGTGAATGCGCCGCCAGCTTCAATTTTGCTGAATTCACTTACTTTTCTGGATTCGCTTTTAATCCTTCCGTTCCCCCGTATGCCATAAAAGCCGCAGCCTGTCAGAATAAATCCAAAGATTAGCGCCAGAGCTATTAATTTCGTTTTCATTTTAAGATACCTCCAAACTTTGATATTTAGACGCACTCGGTTCATTTTTGTTCTGGTTTTTATCGAATTTCATCCAAAATTTAGATTTCTGTTAATCCCCTTAAGTTATTATATTAAGTTTACGAATATAAGATGAGCATTTTAATAATTAGATTATAGACATTGTTCGACGAAGAATTAAATACGCTTCAAGCCGAGGCTTATGATCATCTCTGGAACGGCAGATTCCGGCTTGCTTTAAATATTTCCGAGAAAGTATATCAATCCAGACCCGATGACAGTGAAGCGGCAATTTGTTATGCCTGGGCACTGCTGGAAAACGGTAATCCGATAAAAGCAATGGATTATGCGAATCTTTCCGTAGAATTGAAGGGAGATTCGATTAAGGCGAGAGTTTACAGAGCCTACCTGCTCTACAGGATGAGCATTTTTGAAGGAGCGCTTGCCGATACGGACCAGTCAATCGATAAACAGAAAGAGATTCTTGCCTGGACTTATTTAAACAGGGCCCGGGCATTTGCGGGACTTCAAAAATTTGAAGAGGCCAATAATTCTCTGGAACTCGCTTTAATAATCGATAACGGAAGAAATCCGCAATGGAAGGAATTGCGGAAATTGATCAATCAGGCTAATCAGATTCATACGAATAAAACTCCCGGATCGTCAAATTCCAACGTTCAGATTCTGGACGATGCAAGTAAAGCAATAAAAGCAAAAGAATACTGGTTCTCACTCTTCTGTGCCAGAAAAATTCTTGAAACGAGTAATAACGATGAAGCCCAGTTAATCGAGCTCGAGTCCATGCTCTATCTTTTTCAACTGAAGCCGGCATTAAAGAAAGCCGAGCTGATTGAGAACCGGTTCAGAAAGAATGAAAGATTCAATAATATATTTGCAGCATTGAAAAAGATGACGAAATTGGAACAGGAATATGACGTTCATACAGATTCCGTCAAGAGGATTACCAAAGAGAGAAATAAAACAAAAACTCAGATTGATGTTCCATTAAGAACCGATTCAATACATTATCCCAATGATTTTGTAAATATCAGCTCATTAAAATTATTCGATGCTTTTGAAGAATCCAAAACCGGAAAACGCGCTTATCATAAAGTTTTCGGAAATTACGCCAAGAAAATAGATGCCGAAATTATACTTGAAAATCCCTTCTATAAAAAATCTGATGTCAATTTCAATTGTTCCATCATTTGGTATTTGAATGATTTTGAGATAGGGCGAAATGATTTTCAGATGAACGTGAAACAAGAGTGGGATTCAGTGATATTTGTACAGTCGCTCGGCTCACAGAAAAGCAATAAATGGCAGAATGGCCAGGGCCGTTTTGAATTCTACGTAAATAATTTTAAGACCGGCGAGAAATATTTTGGCATTGGAAACCAATCGGTATTTGAGACTGATGAAAGAAGCCCCTCCTCCGGAAAGAACAGGGATCAGAAAACTGCTGAGGAAAAAGCCGTGCGCAATACACGGCAGCCTACAAAAAAATCATTAAAAGAATTATTGGATGAACTGGATAGCTTTACCGGACTTCACAGCATTAAAGAAGCCGTGAAGAGTTTTGTCTCCTATCTTGAATTTTTAAAAGAACGTAAGCGATTAGGGCTAAAGTCCGACGAGAGAATCTCCATAAACGCAGTATTTCTGGGAAATCCCGGGACCGGTAAAACTACTGTTGCCCGGATGCTGGGCGATATTTTTTACGCTATGGGAATTCTGCCCAACGGCCACGTAATTGAAGTTGACAGATCGGCCCTCGT
>JBAYWA010000143.1:0-5342 GCA_041674325.1 Melioribacteraceae bacterium
CCGCATCGAGTGCACTTCGAGCAGATGATTTTCTCTAATCCCTTCAAGTTCTACGGACTGGAATCCAATAGATGCCATTTCACCGATGTATTTTAGAGTTTCTCCAGCGGCAGGCGGATAACCATACTTTGTGATGGGATGGAGATAGCAGCATGTAATATTTTTATTAATTCTTCTCATTAAGATATTACTCCCAGCAGTGCCTCCGCGCCAATAAAAGACATTACAATTGTAAAAACTGCAATTATTGCAAGCATGACGTTCATACCCAATCCTGCCTTATTTTCACCCATTAATGATCTCTTATTGAGTAGAATCAAAGTAAGTATAATCACAAGCGGCGTTACAATAAGCGTAAATGTCTGAGAAGCTATCATTACCAGAACAGGTCTCCCTCCAAATACCGGGACCACCAGACCAAGTGAAGCATAAAACACAACAATTAATTTGTTGCGGAGTTTTGAGAAATCGAGTTCTTCTCCCAGATAATCGGAGAGTAGCAGCGGAACAAGCATATAGTGAGGATAAAGTGAAGACAAACCGGCGCACACAATTCCGACAACAAAAAGAGAAATCGCGAATCTTCCAGCAAGCGGTTCAAGCAGTCGGATCATATCAATCGCATTTTCAATCCGAAGCCCTTTTGGGAACAATGTTCCGGCAGCGCAAGCCATCACAGCAACACTCAGAATCAGCATCATCGATGCGGAGATAAGAGCATCTCTCTTTTCAATTTTTAAATCAGCGAGGGTCCACTTTTTTTGTTTAATAGTAACAGATCTCATGACATATAGAACGCCACCCATCGTTGTGCCTAACATTCCAGTTACTACCAATGCTCCGTTCACTTCATCAGGTATACTCGGGACCAGTCCTTTGATTACAATGCTCGCATCCGGTATCACCATGAACATGGTCATAAGAAAACTTATCCCCATTAACGCAACAAAGATTGTCAAAACCTTTTCAATAAAGCTGTAATTCCTTGTAAATAGAGTAAAGACCATTACAATCCCAAATGTGAGGGCCAGAATAATCGTACTTATACCTTCCCCTGATGGAGTCAGCGGTCTGGACCACTCTCTTACAACGTCTGTTACAATTGCCATTACTCCTATGCTCGAAACCATTTCGGTGAATACACATATAAAGAGGACAAAAAGAGCAACGGGTTTTCCAAAATGTTTCTTATAGCTGAAGAGAGCTGTTTCGCCGGTTACAACTGTGTATCTTCCAAATGCGATCAGAAGATAGTACGTGAAAATACAGGCAACCAGAATAGTCCAAGTGAGGGACATATTAAATGATGCTCCCGCCTGAGCCATGGTTGTAACACTTCCGGTTCCGATATTATAGCCGACTAAAAACATACCCGGTCCAATCGAAGCTAGAAATAGCAGGATTTTCTTCTTTGTTTCTTTCATAATTTTCCAGTGAGATATTAGCAGATAATTTTCAAAATACTATTTTGCCGGTTTATAGATTTTTACCGCGGAAGCCCAGCTTGTTACTTTCTCTCCATTCTTCCCATAGGGAATTTTATTAAACAAAATTGAAATTTCATTCTTGCCGCAAGGTTTATCCAATATGAATTCCATCTCATAATTATTCCTTGGAAACGAAACTGAGACAATTTTCAGTTTTTTATTTTTATTGAATAAGCTAAATGATTTTTCATCAACTGAAGCAGGGTCTAATTCTGCCGAGAAATAAACCGTATACTTATTCTTGCTGCTAAAGGATTTTACAATTCTTGGTTTTTCTATGTATTCAGTCTTAATTCCGGCAGGCAGCATAAAACGGAATGGCGGGCCATCCGACAATTCTCCGTCCTCAAATGCTCCGACATTTGGAGCTTTGCCGTAATAATTTTGTGTCCAGTCAAATTCTTTCAAAAACATTACTTTGCCGGCATCAATTCCCGGACTATTTGTTGCGAGTCGCAAGTCCCGCTGTCTGCTGTTCAGATATTTAATATCAGCAACTTTGCCTTGCAATTCCTGCTCATTGTTTGTGAAAGCATCCGGCCAGCCGGTATTCGAAATATCAAAGTTGAATTCATTTCCGTCATTCCACTTGCTTATAAGCCAGCTTGTATCGCGTGTAAAGAAATACGCATTGTTAAAATGCTTAAGGAGAATCATATTCTGTTCTGCTCTCAGCGCTCTTCCAACTCCGTAAAAGCTATTGTTAAATGCATAAAGGGGAAATGATAAATTTCTCTCATCGCCGTAGATCTTCCAGAAAGCAGTACAGATTTTCTTAGTCCAGTCATCATTGTCGGTAGTAATAATATTACCATAGTAAAAAATATTTCCGCCGTTGACATTATCGATCGAAAGCGTACGGTGAACATTATGGGAACGATTATGATAAATATGAAGATTGTAGGAATAATATTCTGGTTCAAAATCGTTGTCCCGCGCCCGAATAATTTCATTATTATAAATTTCGATATTCGTGTCGAATCCCTCTTTACCTCTCCATCTCAGGGCGTTAAAAGAATTAATTATCTTGTTGCCGCGTATCACTATCGATCCGCCGGAACCGCTGAAATCAATTAGCGATCCGTTGAAGAAAGACATACTCTCGTGATGCATCGACGTCCAGGCATCGACACCTTTTTGGTCGTCCACTACTTTCCACAGATATTCTCCTCCCTGGTCCCAGAAACATTCCTCCACAAGTATATGGTGTGCCGCCGCTCCATTAACATTGATAACTCTTTTCCCTCCAAAAAATCTGCATTGCCGAAATGAGAGATAAGACGAATTATTTATCTCTATCGGATTGGTCCATCCGTTCTGGAATATTATCCTTACAAACTCAATCCAGGAGGAATTTTTAATATGAATCCAGTCATTGTGTAATTCGAGTGCAGCAATTTCAGCGCCACCGTCGATAACCGGATATTTTTCGGGATCGGAATAGTACGAGATTAAGACAATAGGATTTTCAGGAATTCCAATCTTATCCGATATCTCAATTAATTCTTTATAAATGCCGGGAAGAATAAAAAGAGTATCGCCTGCTGCGGCAATATTTATTGCTTTCTGAACCGTTTGAAATGGTTCGGAGATTATTAATCCGGAGTTGAGATCATTTCCGTTAGAGGAAACATAATATTTATTAGGCTGTGCGCATAAAACACTGCCCAGTATCAATAAAACAATAACCAGGCTGGATGATTTGAAGATTGAATTGTTTTTCATTTGTCACTTATTGGCGTATTTAAAATTGTAATAGTCGGAAAGGAATCTCAGTCCGAATGATGTACCAACATCGCGCTGGGTAAACCAGATTTTTCCGTTTTTCCTTCTTGTTCTGGAATCAATTATGGAACCTCTGAGATTCGGATCCGGATGGTCTGACGAAAATCTGTTTTTCATCACCCAATCAAAAGCATTCTCAAGACTCGCAGCAAATTCTTCTCCGGCACCAAGTTTAAGCAGCCGAATCCATAATATTCCGCTGAATGCTGTTGCGGAACCGGTCACAGAATTTTCATTAAATCTTCCGTCAATGTAATTGACATAGTAAAATGTTCCGTCTTTACGCATCGCCTTCTGATATGTACGCATCGTCTTAACAGCGGCATCCAGATATTTTTTTTTACCTGTCAATTCATAGCCATCGATTAACGATTCCGCATACCAGAGATTAAATCTCGGGTGGAAAGTGCCCTCTTTAAAACTGTTGGGGATAAACCGCATCCAGAGACCCTGCTCATCCTGTTTTTCAATCAGACTTTCACACAGCTCAATAAAGATTTTCTTGTACTTTTCGTTTTTTGTGAACAGGTACATATCCCGGAAGAGGGATCCTTCATTATTCGGCCGGGCGACATCAAAGAGTGTCTGCTCTTTTTTATCAGGCCAGAAAGGGCTATCTGTTTTCATTACTTCACCGGAGACGGGATCCACATTGTCGTAAAATACTTTATTTTCCGGCTCGTACATATTGTTCAGCATCCATTCACCGGCTGAAGCAGGCACTTCAGCATATTTCCGTTCACGGGTAACATCATAAAGTCTGAATAGTCCGCCTGTTCCATCAGTGATAGTTGCAAAAACGATATTATTTATTCCATCGCCGTGAATCGCATTCAACATTCCTTTTAATTTCGGATGATCTTTTATCTGCAGAGAACACCACCAATCGCCTGCTTTAGAAGCTCTCTCAAGGTATTTCCTTTCTCCTGTTACTTTATATGCTTCCACCAATCCGTAAATTAGTTGTCCTGTATGCCACGGCGGTTCATAATCATACCACTTCCCTTCAGTCATATTATAATCGCATTTCGATTTGCCCGAATCATCCAGAATAACGAAAGCAGCGCAATCCGCCGTTTCCTTAATTGCATTTAAAAGGGCCGGGCGTCCGGTCAAATCGGTCTGACCAAATATGATACTTTGAAAAAGAATAAAAAGAACAGATACGAAATGAGTGATTCGACATAACATCGGAAACTCCCGATAAATTTTTAATTTGTAAAATTTTCCATTTTTCAGCCGATATTTGCAACGAACAGCCCAAGAGCGAATATTCCGAAAACAAACAGCATCGCCCAGGCAAATCCGACAATATCCTGCCGGTAACGCTTGAAAGTAAATTTTTTATGGAGCGAAAGCAGATCAACCAGCAGCAGACTATGACCATTTTCTTCGAGCGAAATTTCTTTACCGGCCGATACTGACTCTCCCTCGAAAACAATTTCAAATCCTTTCTCCTTAAGTCTATATTCCTCACCTACTGGTGTGTGAAGCAATGCGTAGAACCTGTCAAGATTCTTTTGCGGTTCGGGTTTTGTAAAAAGGCTTACAACGATAAATGTAATTAATCCGGCCGGCAGATAAAGAGCAATCTGATATTCTATCGCCCACCCCAGACCAAATGGCAAGTATGATCCGGTAATAAGTGTGCAGAGTATAGTCACCGCCAGACTTGACCAAAGTCCGTAACGGTTTGCCCGGGGCCAAATAATTGCCATCCAAAATCCGATCCCAAAAAATGCGGTGAATTGCCAGACAATTTTGAGACCATGAATTACACTTGGAATTATCAGAGCTATAATAACGCCGCCCAGCACAATCAGAACCGAAGAAAAGCGTGCAACAATCAACTCATTTTTTATAGTAATCTTTTTCGAAATATATTTCATATAAATATTTCTTGTGATAATTGCCGAGCCCCCAACCATGTAATTGTGCAGTACTGCAAGAATTGCGGCTATCATCGCGGCAACCATTAAACCGAGCAAACCGCTTGGAAGCAAATTAGCCACCATTATACCGAAGGCGTTTTCACGGTTGCTGCTCGACAATCCGGGATATAATGCGGCG
>JBAYWA010000144.1:0-5317 GCA_041674325.1 Melioribacteraceae bacterium
TGGGATAAACGGATACGACCAGAGTATTCCGTATGCGCTGTGGGTTAAAAATTTTACAATTAATCACGCGATAAATGAACTTAACCGATCCGGAATTCCATCTTTAAAATCGAGAACCAGAAACGAATGCAAATCCGACTCTGAATTCCTGGAGCAGTTGATTATTTCGCTTCCCGTTGACGACAGGATAATTTTTGTTCTTCATGATCTTGAGGGATACTCGTGTGAGGAGATAAAAAATTTCATGAATTCGCTTGAGGTGGACGAGATAAAAACAATATTGTTAAACACCCGCAATTTTCTAATGAGCAAGATTTCTTTATGAATTGCGAAGAGGTAAAAATCAGCTTGCACGATTTTGTTGATGAGACTCTCGACGAATTTCAGAAACGAGAGGTTGAATCCCACCTGCGCGGGTGCAATAATTGTTTCAATGAGTATAAGAAGATCAGAAAATTCTTCGATGCGCTTGCAAGCCTTCCTTATTCCATTACTCCGCCTGCAGATATAATACAAATATTTTCGGAGAAACTTTTAGACAGAAGTGTAAAAGAGGAACAGAAAGAACCCGTTCCGCAAAAAGCGGATCTGAAAAAACTTGAAAGAGAACGTATCCGTCAGGAGAAACAGCTTAAGAAGCTCCGCGGAGCCGGACATAAGAGCGTTGTTTCGAGAACGATAATTTTACCTGACATTTCTCCGATGTTTTCTTCGGCAAAAATTAATTGGAGTAAAGTAATTTTATTACTGCTTCCGGTTGTTTTAATTGCGGTGATCTATTTTATCTATGACTATCAGAAATACAATTCGCCATGGAAAGTGATTACAAATTCCGGAACAATAACTATCAATGGACGTTTAAATCATTCAGGTAAAATTGATCAGGGGGAAAGCCTCTTCACCGGAGAAGATTCAAAAGGGACCATCCATCTTCCCGGGGTGGGAAATATCATTGTTGAAGAAAATTCCCTGCTGATAATTTCAAAAGCCAAAGACGGAGACAACAGAGTCTTCCTCACCAAGGGATCCATCAACGTTGTGAATACTTCTAACTTACCCGATTTTGAGATAGAATTGAAAAATTGCACGGTTGCCGACAGAGGTGGAGAATTTAAAATAGTAACGGGATCTGAAGAAGGTACCAAAGTTTCCGTGAATTTCGGTTTTGTAGAGATACGGCGCGGAAATGAGATTCTCTTTTTGGACGAGGGATACAGCTGTGAGATTAATAACGGCTTCGGCATTGGGATACCGTATCGCGAAGAGGCCTCATCTGAATTTAAGAACTATATTAAAAATTTTCTTGACGGGAAGGAAAACCCGGTTGAAAAAATAATAGAATCGGCGGGAACAGAAGATATGCTCACACTTCTTGCAATGATTCCTAAATCCGCGCAGCAAAAAAGACAGCTTTTATTTCAGGTTCTCGCAAATCATTTTCCGCCTCCCGAGGGAGTAACCCGCATGGGGATAGTAAAAGCCGACGAAAAGATGCTTTATCTCTGGTGGCAGGAGATAGAGTGGCAGATGTAAATCATTTCTGGTCATAAGTGAATGTCGGGGTAGCAAGGTATCTGTAAATTTTCCATCCGTCATTTTTCTGCTTTTTCAATATTCTGATTGCCCGCTCGGAGTAGATTGGATTCAATTTCCGTTCGATAGGATCCGGCATTAAAAACGAACTGTTTGTAAGAACGTAGGCCTGTTCTCCGGAAATCCCGATCTCCTCAATATTAATTTCCCAGCTGCCTTCAGCGTATTGTTTGCGGTACTGAATCAGGTCATTTTTTAATGCTTCCAGTCCTGTAATTTCCTCCGAATCACCGACAGTCCCCTTGTAATCTGATTCAAAAAAGGAGACTGCTTTCTCTATATCGTTGGAATTATAAGCTGCGGTAAAATTCTCAATCGTCTGGCGTACATTTTTTTCTTCATAAGATTTTAGCTGTTTCTTTTCTGTTTCCGGGACCTCCTTTGTGCAGGAAGTGAGGAAAAATCCAATGGAAAGAATGACAATAAAATAACGCATATTACACAGCTCCTGTTTTTTCATAAGCAATTATAACAATTCGCGGCGCATCTGGAAAGCATCCCCTTTTGAGTCGGGAAACTGAGATAGTCTTTCCAACTTCCTGAGTGGTAAAATCCCCTATTCCGGGGGATTTGAGGTCACCCGCAAATTGTCCATTCAAAAATTTTTGGATTTCATCTCTCCTCTGATTTGCGAAAATTACATTTGTCGCTGCGGCGCATTCGTCAAGAATCGAAGCGAATAATAAATAAGAAAGGGTTATGAGCTTTTCCCCGCTTGTTGCGGGGGCCGCTGCGGCAAGATGTAAATATCCTCGCCCCGGTTTCTATGCCGGGGCTTTTTTTCGAAGGAATATTCGGAATCTGTAGCGAGAAAAAACAGAGTATTTACTATAATATGCTCAAGATCAGAATTATAATAACGGCGGCTGTTTTTGCAATACCTAAAATTTTTCTGATGGTTGAGACGGTAGGATATTTATCCTCCTCTGACTGAGGCGTGGTCAGCAATTGCATTATTTTGTTCTTGTTAATTTTATACCGGGCTAGTTCTTCCGCCGAGAGTCCGCTAGCAAGTTCTTCATTTGTATAATGCGAAGTATCATCAATGATTATAAATTGTTTTTCATTTAACTTTTTGATTTCATCCAGATCCTTCGTTTTTATAATTAATGTTCTTGGGGGAAGGATTTTATTTACAGCGGATGTATCGGATAATTTTTTTTTATCCCGCGGAACAACAGACTTTTCTTGTGCTGATATTAAAATGTGGGGGAGCACAGACAATAAAATTAAAAGAAGCGGCTTCATAATTCACGCTTTTAATGATTGTTATAAAGCGGATTATTCAGCCAGTTCCCTTTAAAATAAAAAACCCCGGCAGATTGCCGGGGTCAATCAGAAAATATATTATTTATCTTCCAACCTTATCCAAATGTTCCTTCTTTGCCTGTAACTGCTCCTTTGTTTCAACATGGTCCGGATCAGCTATTATTGCTTCTGTCGGACAGGCAGGAATACATTGCGGTTCATCATAAAAACCGACACACTCGGTGCATTTGTCGGGAACGATGTATGTGTGTTCTTCTGAAAGTGCTGCGTATTCTTGTCCGCCTATATTATAAGCCAAACCTGGTGAATAGATAGCTGTGTTTGGACATTCAGCTTCGCATGCATTGCAAGAGATACATTCGTCTGTGATCATTATTGACATATAAAATCCTCCGGATGAAAAATAGTTTTATAAAATTGCACGTCAAAAATAATCAAATGTTTTGAATTCAGTACACGTGTCCGATAATTTTTTATAATATTATTTATTATAAGATAATAGATCCCGTTAAATTGTGGCTGGAATCTTAATTTTTGCGAATAAAGAAAAAAACCTCTTCCAGAGAAGAGGTTTTTGAACTAATTAGTTATACTATTATTGTTTTGCGTTGATTTCTTTAAGCAGTTCGTCACATGCTGCTTTCAGTTGTTCATCCACTCCGCGCGCAATCCAGTCGGGCGAATTATTCAGGATTATATCCGGAACGGCGGGGCCGAGCTCCTGGTTTTTATCTGTGGCTTTAACAAACCATCCTCGTCCGGGAAGTCTTACAAAAGAGCCGTCTATAAGTCCCCTGCCTCCGGTTGAAATTACTGAGCCATTTGTAGGAACTCCCACCAGCTTTCCGATACCGAGAGTTTTATAAGCGTGTGAAAAAATCTCAGCATTGGAATAGCTTCCCTCGTTGCAGAGAGCAATAGATGGTTTTGTCCATGCTGCAAACACAAGTCTTTCTCCGGTCGGATAATAATCGCGGAATTTGTTTTTATCCTTCTCAAGATTTTTGCTGGCGCCCCGCGGTATTGTATAAGCGTGCTGCTTATAATTCAGAACCGTCATCAGATAATCCGTTGTGGATCCGCCTCCGTTATAGCGAACATCAACTACTAAACCATCCTTGCCGTATCCTGCGGCTTGAAGTTCGCGTTCAAAAACTTCGAAGCTCTGCATATCCATCCCCTGAATGTGAATATAACCGAGCCGTCCGCCCGAAAATTTATCAACAAGCCTCTTTCTGTTTTCAACCCACTCCTGATACATAAGCTGCCTCAGGCTTGCGACCGGACGAATTACGAGCTCACTCTCTTTCCCATCTTTGGCTTTAATATTGAGTAAAAGTTTCTCGTCGACTTTTGTATTTAATAACGAGTAGAAATTTTCATTCTTGTTTACAGGGATTCCATCAACCATCGTTATCACATCATCGGCATAAAGTTTGCTTGAGGATTTATCGGCAGGTGAATTCGGAATTACCCTTATTACCCTCATTCCTTCATTGACCGGAATCAGCTCAGCGCCCAGAAGTCCCGTCGCATCCCTTTGTGTTTCGGCTCTTTCCGGTGCAGTAAATCCGGTATGGCTTGAGTTCAATTCTCCGAGCATATTGTTGAACATATCCCTGAAGTCATTATTGGTTGAAGCATTAACGCAGAGTTCTTTGTATTTATCGTGCAGAGCATTCCAATCTTTGCCGTGGAATTGAGGATCGTAAAATCCGTCCCTTATGGCTCTCCAGGCTTCTTCAAATATCTGAGCGCGTTCGGCGGGATAATCGATCTTAATTTTTGCTGAATAGGGCAATGATTCTGATTTATCAGTTTTGAGATCGTGCCGGTTTATTGAACCGCCAGTTTTTGTGTAATACAAATATTTTCCGTCGCGGTCCATCGAAAGCCCGCCCGGATTAGCTCCGCCTTTGGTAATCTCCTTCAGATCCTTGCCATCCCACTTAATGCTGTAAAGATCGCGGCCTTTGGCGGTACTGCTGCTGCCCGTATAATAAAATGTTTCGCCGTCTTTAGAAATTATAACATTACTTTCATTCCCGGGAAAATTAGTAACCTGCACAATGCGGTCATGAATATTTTCAAAATCTATTTTTACCAATTTAGTTTTAACGCTGTCCTTTTTGCCTCCTGACGCAGCGGGTTTATCTATCGCGGGAATATCCTTTTCGTCCCAATCGGATTTTGTTTTTTCCCAGTCATCCTTTTTTAGCCAGACAAACCATGCATCATTACTCCTGTTGTTGCGCGCAGAGATGAATCCGAGTTTTGAACCGTCAGCGCTCCAGAACGGCTGAGAATCATCGCGTGGGTGCATGCTCACATTAACCGGCCCCGAGGAATTGTCTGCCGCATGGATGAATATTTCAGTATTGAAGTAGAGGTCGTCGTTGGCATAAGCAAGCCATCTGTTGTCGGGGCTCCAGGCAATTCCATTCGGTGACGCCCA
>JBAYWA010000145.1:0-5307 GCA_041674325.1 Melioribacteraceae bacterium
TACGGTTATTTGTGGTGGCTCGGTCAGCTTGCCGGTCAAAAGGTTTTCTTCGCGCTTGGTTACGGCGGTCAATATATTGTATGCGTGCCGGATCTGGATCTGATTATCACCGCGACATCAGACCCCAATGCTCTTCCTAACGACTCTGATCCACGCGAACGCGCAGTGATGAAGCTGATATCGGATTATATAATTCCTTCCGCCGGGAATTAATAAATGGAGAAGGATATATTCCGGCGGGCCGATAACAATTAATCTCCCGACCCGTCTAATTATTTACTAAATTTTAATTGTAATAATTACGCAGCGAAAAAAGTAGAAGGTTATTTGAGAAAGTCCGTCAATCTGAACTTCCGCAGTGATAATGCTTATCTATTATATGTGGCATTTTTAAAGCTGATTCTGCTCCTGATCTTCGCGGGGAATTACGGTTTGTTCCGGGATGAATTCTATTATATAGAATGTTCAAAACACCTGGATTGGGGTTTCGTGGATCAGCCCCCCCTATCTGTTTTTCTTCTTTGGCTGTCGCGGACTCTCTTCGGCGAATCAATTTTGGGAATAAGAATTTTTGCTTACACCGCGAGCTGCGCTACGGTTTTTGTTTCGGGACTTATTGCGCGTGAATTGGGAGGAAAAAGATTTGCCCAGATCCTAACCGCAGTCTGCGTCGTATTCTCTCCGGTGGTTCTTGGAGGCGGAAGCTATTTTTCGATGAATGCTTTCGACATATTATTCTCTTCAATCCTTTTCTATCTTCTTATTAAGATAATTAAAACAGAAAACCAAAAACTGTGGCTCCTCGTTGGCATTGTGTTCGGAATAGGTCTCCAGAATAAATTATCGTTTCTGTTTTTGGGATTGGGACTTGCCGCCGCGCTTCTTTTAACAAAGCAAAGAAGATATTTTCTATCTAAGGATATCTATATCGCCGCCGCCGCCGCATTTCTGATATTTCTGCCGCATCTGATCTGGCAGACAGCTAATGGATTTCCGACTTTGGAGTTTATCCGCAACGCCGCGGAAAGAAAAAATATCAGGATGGGATTCGCGGAATATTTTATCGCCTCAATGATGGAGATGAATCCGGCGTACATAATATTGCTGTCGGCCGCATTATATTATCTCTTTTTTGATAAGGCGGGAAAACGGTTCGCCCTTCTTGCGTGGTTTTATCTTGTAATACTGGCCGTATTCGTTTTGAACAGCGGCAAACCATACTATATGGGAATCCTTTTCCCTATGATTATAGCAGCCGGCGTTGTGGGAGCGGAAAGCCTGACAAATAAATATTTTATTAAATCCGGGCGGATTATTTTATTGTTTACTCTTATCCCCTCATATCTGCTTATTGCTCCCTTCGCGATTCCTGTTTTAAGCGTTGAATCGTTTTTGAAATTTTCGGAGGCGGTCGGAATTAAACCTTCCAGCGGCGAACGTATCCTAACGGGCGTTCTTCCTCAATTTTTTGCCGACCGCTTCGGATGGAAAGAGATGGCCGGAAAAGTATCGGAAGCGTACAATAAGCTTTCCGAAAATGAAAAAAAAGAAGTTGTGATATTCGCGCAGAATTACGGTGAGGCCGGAGCCGTAAATTATTATTCGGGAAATCTTGGCTTTCCCGGCAGAGTATATTCCCCGCATAACAGTTACTGGCTCTGGGGTCCTCCTTCGGATTGGACCGGAACGGTAGCGATTATCGTCGGTTCGACGGCGGAAGATAACATTCAATGGTTCGAAGAAGTTGAACTTGCCGCTTCCCACAGAAGCAGGTTTGGAATGCCTTATGAAAATGTTGATATATTTATCTGCAGAAAAATTAAAATTCCGATAGAAAAAGTGTGGGCAAGTATAAAAGTTTTCATATAAGTGAACGGCGGTAAATCCGGTTGAAGCGCTTGATCGGAAAATAATTTTTATTTACAACAATCAGAAAGGTAAAAGGATGAGAAGAATTGCCGTAATGTTTATAGTTCTCTGTTCCGTAATTTCGGCGCAGAGTCAGATTAAAATACCGTATACGCGGCACGTGCTGCCGAACGGGCTTAATGTTTTGCTTCACGAAGATCATTCAACCCCTACAGTGACGGTCAATACATGGTATCACGTGGGATCCGGATACGAAAAACCGGGCCGCACCGGATTCGCGCACCTGTTCGAGCATCTGATGTTTATGGGTTCCGGACATGTGGCAGAGGGGCAGTTCGATAAACTGCTCGAAGCTGCCGGCGCCAACAATAACGGATCGACGACCGAGGACAGGACAAATTATTATGAAGATCTTCCTTCAAACGCTCTTGAGCTGGCCCTCTATCTGGATTCCGACAGGATGGGTTTTCTGGCAGACGCCATGACGCCCCAAAGCGTTGACGCCCAGAGAGCCGTTGTGAAAAATGAAAGACGGCAGAGTTATGAAAACCGTCCGTACGGATTGGCCGATGAAATCATATTGAAAAATCTTTATCCCGCAAATCATCCTTACAGCTGGCCGGTTATAGGATCGATGGCCGATCTGAGCGCTGCGACATATGAGGACGTGGTAGAATTTTTCAGGACATATTACACGCCTAATAATGCATCAATAGCAATTGCCGGGGATATAAATCCTGATGAAACTTTAAAGCTTGTTGAAAAATGGTTCGGAGCTATTCCGGCGGGTAAGCCGGTTCCTCCCCAGAATCCGGTTGCGGTAAAACTGAACGAGGAAAAAATTCTTCTGCTGGAAGACCGTGTTCAGCTTCCGCGTTTGTATATGACCTGGATAACGCCGCGCAAATTCGCCCCGGGCGATGCCGAGCTCGACGTCCTCGCCAATATCCTCTCCGGCGGAAAAAATTCGCGACTGTATCAGAAACTTGTTTATGAATTGCAGATCGCGCAGGATGTAAGAGCTTCTCAGGGTTCGAGCAGACTCTCTTCTCAATTCCAGGTTGTTGCCACCGCGCGTTCCGGACACACACTTTCCGAGTTGAAAAAAATAATTCAGGAAGAGATAGATAAAATTAAAAATGAAGCGCCCAAACAGAGAGAACTTCAGCGTACGGTAAATCAATATGAAGCTGCTTTCCTGAACGGATTGGAAAAACCGGGCGGATTCGGCGGCAAGGCAAATCAGCTCAACGAATATTTCTATTATGCAGGCAATCCCGATTATGCTAATGAAGATCTCTCCCGTTATAAATCATTAAGCGTGGAGGATATCCGGACCGCGGCTCAGACTTATCTGCCCGATAACGGCCGCGTTGTACTTAGTATTGTCCCGATGGGGAAAACAGAACTTGCGGTTCAGCCTAAAACGGAGGGTAAATAATATGAAAACGAAATTCTTATTGATGACATTTTTATTCGCTGTTTCAGCATTCTGCTTTTCGGTTTATGCCCAGAACCCGGATAGAACCAAACCCCCGCTTCTGCCGGCTCCGAAGAAATTAAACCTTCCCGGTGTCCAGCAATTTTCTCTTTCGAACGGATTGAAAGTTTTTCTGATGGAAAAACACGAAGTACCCCTGATGCAGCTTAATCTCGTTGTCAAAACCGGGAGCGTGGAGGATCCTGACGATAAAGTCGGGTTGGCAAATTTAACTCTGGATATGCTCGATGAAGGAGCCGCAGGAAAAACATCTCTACAGATCGCGGACGAAATAGATTTTCTGGGAGCCAGAATTTCAACCGGCGCCGGTGTGCACTCTTCCGGAATTTCTCTTCATACTCCACTCTCAAAATTTGACGACGCACTCAGAATTATGAGCGAAATAGTTTTGAAGCCCGATTTTCCGCAGAAGGAACTTGATAGAAAGAAAAAGGACAGGTTAACTTCTCTTATGCAGATGCACGATCAGCCGACTGCTATAGCCGGCATCGCGTTTAATCAACTACTCTTTGGAAAGGCGCATCCCTACGGAAGAATGTCCGACGAAAATGCCATTAAAAATTTCAATGCCGGAATGCTGAAAGATTTTTACAAAAAATATTTCGTCTCCAATAATTCATATCTAATCGCAGTCGGAGATATCAGCAAGAATGATTTAATAAAGAAACTTGAAAGCGCATTCGGAAAATGGAAAAAGGGGGATATTAAAAGAAATAATGTAAAAGAACCCGCTCAGGTATCTTCGCGCGTCGTTTATCTGATAGATAAACCGGGCGCGGCTCAATCGGTTATTAATATCGGCCGGATAGGCGCATCACGACTCACCGCCGATTACGATCCTATCGTAGTTATGAATACTCTTCTCGGAGGATCCTTCACATCTCGGCTGAATCAGAATTTAAGAGAGCAGCACGGCTACACATACGGCGCCTCATCCCGCTTCGCGTTCCGCCATGTTCCGGGGAGTTTTGTGGCGGCATCATCGGTGCAGACCGAAGTTACGGATAAAGCGCTTGTAGAATTTTTCAAAGAGCTTAACGGAATAAGAGAACCGCTGACAGACGAAGACCTTAACCGCGCCAAAAATCTTGTGGCGTTAAGTTATCCCGATAATTTCCAGTCTGTTGCCGAAATTGCCTCGCAGCTGGAAGAGATGGCAGAATACAATCTGCCGGAGAATTATTTCGGCAATTATGTCTCCAAAGTTTTAAGTCTGAACGGCAAAGAAGTTAACGCCGCCGCAAAAAAATATATTGTGCCGGAGCAGATGATAGTAGTTGTTGTGGGGGACAGATCGAAAGCTGAAGATGGAATAAAAAAATTAAACCTGGGAGAGATTAAAATTCTTTCTATTACGGATGTGCTGGGGAAAGTCCCGAACACAGAGAATTAATAGTATCTATTTTACGGGATCCGCGGTGTTTGCCGCGGATTATCCGTTGCTAATATTTAAGAGGATTGAAGATGAAAAGATTATTTTACGGGGTTGTTCTGTTTTTAATGATCTTTGGATCATTATCACAAAACAGCGTCAGCGCACAGGACGATCAGACGAAAGGAGAGAAAAAATTTACAGGTTTGTGGGAAGGAAAGCTGAAAATCTCAACAGTGTCTCTTCGTCTTGTGATTAAAACTTTTAATAACGACGACGGGTCGCTCGGCGCATTTGTGGATAGCCCGGATCAGGGATCGAATAATATTCCTGTTACATTAATTACTATTAATGATGACAGCCTTAAGTTTTCCATTCAGGCAATCGGGGCGTCATATGCCGGGGGGATAATTAAGGATAGCGCGCTTGTAAGGGGGACATTTAAACAGGGCGGACTCGTTCTGCCGCTGGAATTTAAAAAAATTGAAAAGCTTACGGAAATTAAACGTCCGCAGGAACCGAAAAAGCCGTATCCATACAATGAAGAAGAGGTGACTTTTGAGAA
>JBAYWA010000146.1:0-5304 GCA_041674325.1 Melioribacteraceae bacterium
ATTAATGAATATAGTTCTCAGGTTTCATTCACAACTCTCTGGTCAACTGCATCGGACCCTACTCAGAACGGTATGTTTATTCATTGGGGCGGAATTGTTCTGGGTCTTGGATTTGTGCTTTCATTCGGATATTGGACAACAGATTTTCTAGTAGTTCAGAGGGCGTTCTCAGCAAAGGATCTGCGGTCGGCCCGTATGACTCCTATTCTGGCTTCATTTTTTAAGATGGCTCTCCCGTTTCTGGTTATTCTCGCGGGATTAATAGCCATCGCGCTTTCTATCGATCCCAAGAGTGGATTTAAATTACTCGAAGACGGGGGACAGGTAAATTATGATTCGGCGCTCCCTCTGTTAATTGCAAGATATTATCCTTCGGGACTGGTCGGTCTCGGAGTAACGGCTCTGCTAGCCGGATTTATGGCGGGGCAGGCGGGGAACATCAGCGCATTTAATACTGTGTGGACTTACGATATATACAAATCCGTACTGAATAAAAAAGCGAGCGATTCACATCTCCTGTGGATGGGACGTGTTTCAACTATAGTCGGAGTGATTATCTCTCTTGGCACGGCGTATTGGGCTAAAAGCTTTCCAAGCATTATGGATTATATGCAGGCAATCTTCTCCTGGGTCAACGCTCCTCTATTTGCCACAATGCTTCTTGGAATGTTCGTCTGGTGGATAACTCCAAACGGAGCTTTCTGGGGACTTGTCGCGGGAATGTCCTCTTCCTTTTTTATGTGGCTGGCGGTTAAGTTTCACTGGTTCAGCGAGAGCATAATTACAATGTCATCCACTCAGAGCGATATGGCGGCAAATTTCTGGCGCGCATGGTGGGCTTGGTCTATCTGCGCCGCCGTCACAATTCTTATAAGTTTATTTACAAAAAAGAGACGCAAAGAGGAACTGGTCGGCCTGGTTAAAGGATTGACCGATGAAAAACACGATCAGCATCTGCCGTTTGTTAAACGTCCGGAATTCGCGGCAATTATTTCACTGATCGTATTGGTTATACTGAATATTTTATTCTGGTAAATCCGGAATTGTTTATTCTGAGTAAGAGGAATGAGATAAAGGAGAAATTATAAAATGTCGGAAGCTAAAATGAAACCGATCTGGTTTTTTGTTGGACTTATATTAATTGTTATGGGCGGAATAATATTTCTTTCGGGTATCTATCAGCTTATATATCCGCCCGAAGTTAAAACAGTCCTGGCTGAAACCCACCCGGCAATATGGTGGGGAGCTCTTATGTTCCTCTTCGGCGGAATATTATATTTTAAAACGAGAAAAGAAACAGTTTGATAGAATGAATTCTTGCGGCCGCAATTAGTCCGGCCGCAACGTCATATTTTCCCCGTTATTATTCTTTTGCTAACTCAATTGCCGCAAGAAAAACTATCCTTGCCAGGTCTTCCATAATTTCCGGAGTCAGGTTCTCCGCTGTATCATTCGTCGTGTGATATGCGGGAAAGGGGAGAGAAGGAGAACCGTACGTTCCGAATGAAATTGACGGAATTCCCGCCCAGAGAAAATGCGCCGCGTCCTGCCTCGGTCTGGCAATGTTTGAATTGAATGAAGCTGTAACCGTCCTGTGAACAAATTTACTATTGACTCTATAGATCACTTCAAAAAGATTCGGATAATTTTTCCCGGATCCCGCTGCGATATTTATTCCGCGCCCAACGCTCTCCAGATTCAGGAATGCCTTTATTTTATCTGCCGGAACTGTAGGATGCTGAATGTAGAATTCCGAACCTTTCACTCCCTGCTCCTCGGCTCCGAAGAGTATAAACACAATTGATCTTTTAAATTTTATATCCGCTTTTGATAAAGATTCGGCCACGGAAAAAAGCACCGCGGCTCCGGATGCGTTGTCGTTAGCGCCCGGCATAAGCTTATGGCTCATTCCAAGATGATCCAGATGGGCTCCAATGATCAGCGGTTCATCATTAAGCGAGGAATCGCTCCCATCAATTTTTGCGATTATGTTCGATCCTACTCCCTCCGGATGATATTCGGTCATGCATCTCATCGTTGCTGTTTTTCCGGTATTTAACGATGCCGGCACTCTCTCCCCGCGTATTTTTTTAATCAAATCAGAATGATTCTTCCCCGTGCCGGAGAACAGATCGTCTACAACGGTTTTCCCTATATCTATATGTATCTGACCTTTTATAAAGACGCAGTTCGGATTTACTATTTGATAATTATAGAGAACTCCAGCCGCGCCGTGCTTTGCGGCATTTTCCATTTTATAACTATGAAATGAATAGGGGCGCCACTGTTTGAATATTTCGGGCTCTTTGTCTGGGGAGACCGGAATTTCCGGATTCATCAGAACAATTTTGCCTTTTACGTCAACACCGGCATAATCGTCGTAATTAAGTTCCGGAGCGGTTATACCATAACCGACAAATATAACTTCTGCCGTTAGTGTGCCGGAATCCGAAGTGGCGCCGGGATAGTAATCCTTTTCATACTCATAGCTTTTTGCACCTCTTCCTTTATTTGCCGGATCCGAAACCGAGAGTTCACCCGCATCAAGAACGAGCGTATAAGGGTTTGGAAAGTTCTGAAGATATGAATTGCCATCCCCGGCCGGTTTCAATCCCCATTTTTTGAAAAGTGAAATTGACCATTCGGCCGCGTCGCTGTATCCCCTGCTTCCGGTAAGACGCCCTTCATATTTAGAAGAGGCAAGCTCTTTCACATATTCCATTATTGTATTGCTTGATATGCCGTGAAACTGATTAAGAATCCTCTCTTCCTCTGAAAGCTCTTTCGGTTTTTCCGACTGAGCCGAAATATTGCTGAGCGGAGCCGCGATTAGTATTGATAAAAGAAGCAGATAAATGTTGTTCACAATTTCTCCGAAATGTTATTTCCCAAAAACCATAATTGAAAATAACTATTCCGATAATGATCGGCATGACTCATTTTAATTTCATCTGCTGAGAAAGTTTTATAAAAATTGAATATGTTGAGAATGAAATAAACCAGGGAAGAGAATGCTTGCCGAATTTGTTCAGAAAAAATTTAAAGAGATTTTCAATGAAGAGCCTGTGCTTGTTCGCTCTCCCGGAAGAGTAAACCTGATTGGAGAGCATACGGATTATAATATGGGCTTTGTTCTTCCGGCGGCCATAGATAAAGCGATCTATTTTGCAATTACTCCGCGCAGCGACGGACTATGCAGACTATTTGCGGTTGATATGAATGATTATTTCGAGTTCCGGGTGGCCGAAATTGCACCCCAGAAAAAACAATGGGCTAATTATCTGATGGGAGTTGTTGACCAGTTGAATAAAAACGGAAAAGTGATCGGGGGATTTAACTGCGTCTTCGGAGGCGATATTCCGCTCGGTGCGGGATTGTCTTCCTCGGCGGCCCTTGAAGCGGGACTGGCTTTTTCGCTGAATCATATTTTCGAATTGGGAATTGATAAACTTTCTCTTGTTAAATTGTCACAGAAATCGGAAAATGAATTCGTCGGGGTCAATTGCGGAATTATGGATCAGTATATAAATATCTTCGGCGCGGCGAGAAAGGTGCTAAAGATCGACTGCCGTTCCCTTGAATATGAATACTATCCGTTCGAAAACGACGATCTGCGGATTGTGCTGTGCAATACTATGGTAACCCACTCTCTCGCTTCATCCGAATATAATACCCGCCGTTCGCAGTGCGAAAACGGCGTTAGGATAATGCAGACGTATGATCCAGGCATCAAAAGTCTCCGTGACGCTTCCATCGATTCATTGTTTGCCGTAAAATCTGAAATGGACGAAATTATATACAGGAGATGCAGATATGTAATAGAGGAGAATGAACGCGTTGCTGAAGCATGCGCCGATCTCGAAAGAAACGATTTCGTCTCATTCGGCAAAAGGATGTATCAATCTCATAACGGCCTTAGTAAGGATTATGAAGTAAGTTGTAAAGAGCTCGATTTTCTTGTGGAGGAGGCCACCCAGTTTGAATCTGTGCTGGGCGCGAGAATGATGGGGGGCGGATTCGGCGGATGCACAATAAATCTCGTAAAAAACGATTTTGTGAATGAGTTCCATCATCTCATAGCCGAATCATACAGTATGAAATTTGATAAGAAACCTCTTGTTTATATCTGCAGAATAGAGGAGGGAACTCATATACTGATCTAAGCTCATTCAGAAGATTATTACCGATGAATATCCAGGAGACGGAACAAATATGAGGGCTGCTTCATCTAATAGGTTGTTGAGATAAAAGAATAAAAGATTCCGGGTGCCGCAGCAGTCAATAGATGACCGGATTCAACGCGGTAATGAAAAGATCACTGCTGATAATATTATCCGAATAATTCCTGAATAAGTATGGAGGAAAATCATGTCGACTAATTTTAAGATAAGCAGTAAAGAGCTGCTCCAAAAGATAGAGGAGCTGATCAAAGAGGGAAACGCGTCCCGGATAATTGTAAGAGACGAGAAGGGGAAAACCTATATAGATATACCTGTGACCGTCGGGGTTATTGGCGCTGTATTCGCGCCGATAGTTGCTGCGGTCGGAGCGCTGGCAGGAATGGCGTCGCATTATACCGTTGAAGTTGTGCACAAAACCGAAGCGGGAGAAGATTCTCCGGCCTGAATTTATGATCTCTTAAAATGAGGCATCTCAAACGGGATCTCGATGGATAATTCCACAAGACCCTGCATAGCGCCGTTATCATACCATGGAGCCTGATAGATAAGTTTCTTCTTCTCGTTTTTTTCAATTGTGTAAACATTCGGCTGCCCGGATTCCGATATCCGCCTGATCTTCTCATTCGATTCGCCGGAATGACATCCCAGCAGATTTTTCCCGATCAGATCATATCCGCCGTCATCCTTGAATATCTCCGCGGATTTTTCATTCATCTCTGTAATTATTCCGCTATTGTCGCATACCGTAACCGCTACGGGAAAATCTTTAATCCAGCGTGAGTCCATTTGTTCTCCATTAATCTGTTCCACCTATTAGAGGGTGATATTTATTTAATTATTCTGATGTTTAATTATTTTAAGCAGGTTGTCAATTGAATTCCGCTCAACACCGCACTTCACTATCAGATATTCTTCAACCGATCCGTATGATTTAAAGATCTCATTAAGCACTTCATCCAGGTAATCGGCTCTCACTTCCAGCATCGGTTTCAATTTTTCTTTGGAGATGCGGAAAAGGCTCATGAATCTGAGAAAACGAATTATGCTTTTTGTCCTCTCTTCAATGAATCTGTTCGAGCTGAGATAATCCTCCATCACATCAGCGCGTGAAACCCCTGCAAGC
>JBAYWA010000147.1:0-5300 GCA_041674325.1 Melioribacteraceae bacterium
TAAATCCCCACATAAAAAATAAAGAGGTAAGAACCGTGAGGGCAAAGTTATAATTTTGTCCGTTCTCTGCCGTTTTATTGTTAGTATTCGACGGTGCAATAGAAGCCATTTTTACTCCCAGTTAATTGTATTTGTCTGCCAGATAGTAAACCAAAAATAATACAATTATTCAGCTTACTTAAAGAAGATTTTTCCAAAAATTTCAAGAACATTTATACTCATTTAAAACGAGGGGTGAGCAAAAACTCACCCCTTTCGTTCAAAAGATGAAACTCATCAGCTCAGGAGGCACCATGAACTTGTGAATTCATCATTTAAATATTCATCAGAAAGTTATACCTACAGAAAATTTCTGGGTATCGGAGAGTCTTCCGAATTTTCCGTAGGCATAGTCTATCTTAACCGCCACATTGCCAAGCATCAGTTGTTTCACACCCACTCCGAATGTCAGAGATTCCTCGGTATCCTGCAGAAACAAAGATTTATAACCGCCTCTGATAGAAAGGAAATCGCTGAATGTATATTCACATCCGACATTAACGCTCTCATAATTATCGCTCGGATGAGCCGCGTCAACGGCAACCAGCAATTTATGCTGAGGCGTATTTATTGCGGCATAGGATAACCCAACCCTGAAATTTAGAGGCAGTTCCCACTCATCTGTTGAGAGATTTGCGGGAATCTGACCGTTGTTGCCTGTACTCGATTGATCCGGATCGTAAAGAACCAGTGATGATGTTCCGTCAAGTTTCATTTTAGTACCGAAATTTGAGATCGACATCGCGAGTATGATTCCGTCGAACGGAGTCACATACTGCACACCCATATCAATCGCAAACGCGGTTGCGGACATTCTCCAGATTCTCTGCTGAATGAATTTAGGATTAAATCCGATCGCGAAATTATCAGTAAGATTTATTGCGTAGGCAAGACTGAATGCCACATCGGAGACGGAAAAAGTTTCTCCTGTGCCTTCTGGATCTGAAATAGTGGTAACGCTCATTTCCGGAATATCCGAAGAGAGGAAACTGAATCCTATAGTGCCCAGGTTTCCCAGACTGTAACTTGCTGCAAAGAAGTTATAACTCACATCGGCAATCCAGTTAGTGTGTTCGAACACGACGCCGGCGCCCTCAATTTTAGCCAGGCCCGAAGGATTCCAATAGATCGCGGTCGGATCATCCGATACGGCAACGAACGCGCTTCCCATGCCCGCGGCTCTGGCACCCTGTCCAATAGAAAGGAAAGGCGCGGCGCTTGTTCCCTTTTTAGAAACATTGGAAACGAAACTCTGTGCGGTTAAGTTTGATGCCGCAATTAAAACGAAAGTGAATAATATCAAGATTTTATTTTTCATTTTTTTCTCCACCGCTATTTAATTACTGCAAATTTTCCGACGTACGAACCAATTCCCGGGGCGTCTACATGATATACATACAAACCGTAGGAAATATCCATTCCATCTTCTGTGACTAAATTCCATGAGAGTGATCCTTCAGTGGGACCGCTGTCTTTATGTAAAGTTTTTACCAGCGCGCCCGTAATAGTATAAATGCGTATTGCGCATTGAGCCGGCAGATGAATAAAATCTATTCTTCTCTCTCCGCGGCCTGTTTGGTTCAGATTTCTTTTTTCCCAGCTGTTGGCGCTGATATACGGATTAGGCACCACCTTAATTTTATTAAGGTCGCTATTTGCCAGTGAATTATCGAGAGAGGCGGCTTTGGTAGTGAAGGCAAAGTTATCACCGGTCTGAAACGGCTTTGCGATAGAGATTACAAATTGATCGCCTGCTGCCGGTTCGGTTGTGGAAAAGTTTGGAGCTTTTCCGTAACTGATTCTCCAGGTCAATTTAAATGCCGTGCCTACATATTCAATAATCACAATATCATCATCAAGATCGAATTTGCTGTTCTTATTATTATCAAATACTTCCGCCTGCACATAATCGCCGCGCGTACTGTTCTTCACTTTGAATGGAAGTTTGATTTTTGTAAACGGAGCAGTTTCTGTGGGTGAAGCAAGCCATTCAATCACATAATCCGATGGCCAGGCGACATCTCTGGCCGGCTGGGTCTGATCCGGTGTTACGAGCATCACTGCATTACTCTGACCAACAAGCCATCCGGTTTTATCGGGTCTAACACTGATACGGTTATCGTTAGTAACAGATACCGCTAGACCATCAAACGGAGGGCTGAATTTTCCGGGACCGATATTTGACGAATCGATTCCGGTTCTAACAGAATCCGTTTGTCCGTTCAATGTTCTGACAATCGAATAGGAAGTTGTTTTATAAGCGGGGGCTGTTCCAGAAGATCTGAATACGACTTTATATTGAGCACCCTCTTTTATTTCATTCGGATTCAAAACCTGAATTACCAGTTTTCCGCTTCCGATTCCTTCATTGACTTTTGTAACATCGCCGATGACCTGAGGCGGTGTGTATCCCGCGGTCGGAGCATTTGGAGTAACCACCGCGCAATTGTAATCCACAAATTTGATAGTGCCGACTAAATCCATAGAGATGATCTTTGTGTTTTCAGTGGGGATTAATCCTTTTGTTCCGAAATTCGGATCTCCTTTGCTGTATGCGACTAAAGCGTAATAATATACCTGTCCGTTAACAACCGTAGTATCAACATATGAATGCTGAAGACCTGAATCGCTGCCTCTCCAGAAATGCGCGCCGTTGATACCGATCGGATCCGGTCCCTTAATTCCGTCAACCACATCCCACTGAGCTAACGGTTTCCAGTATTTTGCTTCGCCTCTTGAATCCGTAATTACTTTTATATCGTTGAATTCCGGTTCTTCACTTCTGTAAAGCATATAACCTTCGAATGCTTTCTTGTAGCCCTGCTGCGGATCGTTGTTTTCGTAACCGAGGAAACGGTCTCTGAATGTTTCCGAATAGCTGTCCCAATAAAGAAATACTCTCTTATCGCTTGCGACCGCGGTAAGCGTCGGTTTATAAGGGGGTTTAGTAAAATTATAATTTGCGTTGTAAATATCCTGCACCGTCTGTTTGTTGAATATCATATCGCCGAAATCGACACCGTAAACCAGAGACATCGAGAATCTTTCGCGTTTGTTTTTCTTCAGCGGGAACGGACCCGAGCCGAATACCAAACTGATATTGGAGTTCTGCAATGTTGTATCGAAATTATGATACGCCATTTTGCGCCACATGACTTCATCATTTTTCGGCCAACCGTCGGTTGGACCTTTTCCAGCGAGGCGGTAGATGGATAAACTGGTCAGACCTATCTGATCCGATTCGTCCTTATCGAGTCTGTCGAAATTCGGTTCGCCGTCGGAAGGTAATCCGTCGCCTTCACCGTCATCGGGACCGGTATAACCGGAGTCAAGCGGGCCTATACCGTCATGACCTACGTCATCATTTAATGGTTCATTTGCCGCCGCGTCCCATTTGCCGTTATTATTTGTATCGGAATATTTAACCCAGTCATGGTCATCATCAATATTGTTATCACGGCTTTCATTAAGTATTCCGTCTTCATCATCATCCACATTATTTAGAGCATTACCCGGACTTTCAAGATACGCGTAACCGACATACCCTGTTTCCCAGTTGCCCGGAGGCGCAATACCGTCGTTGTCGAACGCGTACGCAATATCAAGTAAAGTATTATACGAAGCGTTATCATCGGCGTTATCATCAACTCCGCCAACTCCCGTGTCGGCATACATTCCAAAATAGGTTGTATCGTAATCCATATCCGATATATTAACAATGTCATAATGCCAGAAGATACAGTTTTCAGCAAGCACGTGTGACCACTGGAATCCGCGCACTTCAACCCTTAAGCCAAGACCGGTTCTGTTATGATCGGACGCGATTGGGAAATAATTATAAGGCGCTTTGGAATATTTTTTGGCTTTTGAATCATCCATAACATAAAATGTTTCGAAATCCGCGTTCTGAACACCTTTGCCAAAATAACCATACCAGTAGCCGTTCCAAGTTTGATCGACATACGGCAATACATTAGGCCAGCTTACAGGCCAGGTTTTCGGTTTGGTGCTTATTGAGGGTTCTTCAGAGGAAGGATTCGCATAACCTGGTACAGGTTCCATAACCCACAATTCATTTGTTACAGGATCGAAGTTTACTTCCTCCCTGTAAGAGGTCATCAGCGGATGCACAAGCTCGCCGTTGCCGGGTGTTCTTACTGCCGCCGAAATTAAACTTGTTACTCCGTCGAGATAATTATTGCCGGTGCCTTTCGGCCATTCACCGGATGGTCTGTCCGGCCACGATCCGACCTGACCGTCGTTCCGGTAGATGGTCCTGATTCTGTTGCCGTCCATTACCCCCTTTTTTCTGTATGTCTTATCTCCGTATGGTTCAGATCTATATTTACTAATTTGAGGATCGATTTGCGCGAACAGCACTGAAGCCGATACAAAGAAAAACAAGATCAATAAAAATTTTTGCTTCATTATTAACTCCGTTTATAAAAATTAAAATCCAACATTGAAACCAATACTGATTCTTCTCGGCGAAGAATACATAGTGGGGTTATTGATATACTGCTCTATTGTATTGAGTCCAATAATCGGTCCCGCAAATTTGATATTAAGATCTCCCGTAGCTCTGCCTGTGGATCCGTATACACCGTATTCATTTTTAATATCGAATAAATTATAAATGAGGAAGAATGTGTTGAAATCGTATCCGAAAATATTGAAGTGTTTGTTCGCCTTCAGATCGACATTATAAGTTGCAGGTTTTCTTCCGTTATTTTCAAAACGGAGTCCCTGCGCGTATCTGGGATCAACCGTATAAGGGCTGCCCGATCCGAAACTGAAAATCAATCCGGCAGTCCAGTCTCGCGGATCACCCACATTTAATGACACGTTCAATGTATGAGTCTGGTCCCAGTTCAATGGTACTGTTTTTTTGTTCGACTCAACCGGAGGATCACTGGAATTGTTATTGTACTCTACCATTGGATCGGAAGCGTTTCCGGATGCAACCTGATACGTATAGTCTATCTTAGCGCTGAAGAAATCTGCAAATCGTTTGTCCAACGTTAATACTACGCCTTTAACATTTCCATAATCTCGGTTGATGTATCTGCCGAATAGAAATCCTTCGTATGTGGATAAAATCTGCATTCCCAGAAGATTACGTATGTCGCTGTAATAAAGAGAAACGTCCAGCGCAACGTCAGGGAATAAAACCTGCTGAAGACCAAGTTCATATTTGACAGTCTTCTGAGCTTTTAATTCCGGATTTCCAAGAACTGAAGAGAGAGAGGTTGTCTGGTCAA
>JBAYWA010000148.1:0-5280 GCA_041674325.1 Melioribacteraceae bacterium
AACGGATGATCATAAACATATTCGCCGGCTTTAGAATATTCTCCGTACCGTTCCGTTTCCGATCTGAACGGGCGCACCAGCTGAGAGTGGCAGGATACACACCCTTCTCGTATGTAGATGTCCCTTCCCTGAAGTTCAAGCGGGGAATAGGGCTTAACGGCGGTGATAGTCGGAATATTTGATTTAATTAAAAACGTCGGAACCATCTCCACTAGTCCCCCGATCAGCACAACCACAGTGGAGAGGAGCGCAAATTTTACCGGTCTCTTCTCAAGCCAGCGGTGAATCATTCCTCTCTGCAGCTTATCGGATTCTTTATCATAAGGCACCGCTTCTGTCTCTTCATCCTTTATGAATTTACCTATCTTCGCCGTCATCAACAGATTATGAGCCATCAATATCAGACCGACAAAGAAGAGCAATCCGCCGAACGACCGGATAACGTACATCGGTATTATCTGAAGTGTAGTTTCGAGAAAATTTGGGTATTGAAGAACTCCGAGCGGAGTAAACTGTTTCCACATCAACGCCTGAGCCACTCCCGCCCAATACATCGGCACCGCATAAAAGACTATTCCGAGAGTCGCAATCCAGAAATGCAGATTCGCCGACTTTTTGGAATACAATTCCGTTCCCCACATCCTGGGAATCATCCAGTAGAGGATTCCGAATGAGAGCATTCCGTTCCATCCGAGAGCGCCGACGTGAACATGAGCAATGGTCCAATCTGTGAAGTGGGAAATCGCGTTCACATTTTTAAGCGAAAGCATAGGCCCTTCGAAAGTAGCCATTCCATAGGCGGTTACGGCAACAACCATAAATTTCAGAACCGGATTGTCTCTTACCCGATCCCATGCGCCGCGGAGAGTTAATAATCCGTTTAACATTCCTCCCCAGGATGGGGCAATAAGCATAATGGAAAATACTGTACCGAGAGATTGCGCCCAATCCGGCAGCGCGGAGTAAAGAAGGTGATGCGGTCCGGCCCAGATGTATAAAAATATCAGCGCCCAAAAGTGGAGGATTGATAATCTATAAGAATAGACGGGGCGATTTGCGGCTTTAGGCAGAAAGTAATACATCAATCCGAGATACGGCGTAGTAAGAAAGAAAGCCACCGCGTTATGGCCGTACCACCATTGAACCAGCGCATCCTGTACCCCGGCATATACCGGATAACTTTTAAATAAACTTACAGGGATTTCTATAGAATTGACGACGTGAAGAACCGTTATGGTAACGAATGTTGCGATATAAAACCAGACAGCAACGTACATATGTTTTTCGCGGCGTTTTATTATTGTACCGAATAAATTAGCTCCGAATGAAAGCCACACGACTGCAATCATCAGATCAATCGGCCATTCCAATTCAGCATATTCCTTGCTTGTAGTAATACCGAGAGGCAGACTTACAGCAGCCGCAAGAATTATAAATTGCCATCCCCAGAAATGGAACCGGCTCAGCTTATCGCTCCACATTCTTGCTTTAACGACTCTTTGCAGAGAATAGTAAACTCCGGCAAAAATTATATTGCCCACGAAGGCAAATATTACAGCGTTTGTATGAAGCGGACGCAGACGCCCGAATGTAAGCCAGGAAATTCCAAGATTCAATTCGGGTATGTAAAGCTGGAGGGCAATTATTAAACCGACAAGCATTCCGACTATGGCGAAAACAACCGACGCGATAATGAAATGCTTTACAACCTGATTGTCGTAACTGAATTTCTCTACCTGCATTAAGAGAACTCCTGAATTTATATGAAAGATATTAGAAATAAGTATTTATAAAATTAGGAGCGGGAACTTGTAGTATTCTCTCTTTCCCGGCTCCCTTCTTCTGACTTTTTATCGTCAAACAAAATTCTGACTGAAGGGGTGTATTTATCATCGTACTGCCCGTTCTTAACCGCCCACAAATATGCCGCTAAAAATCCGAGTGCAACCAACAAACTCGCGCCGATTAAAACAACTATTACAGACATTATAGCAGACCTTTCTGTTTGGCCAGAAAATTTGCAGCAACAGTCGTAAAAAGAACCGCTGATATTGAACTGACGGGCATAAGGACCGCAGCAATCAGCGGCGAAAGAATTCCCTGAAAAGCGAATCCCAAACCCAAAATATTGTAAATCAACGATAAGACAAAACTCGAAATAATAATTTTTCTGCTCGTCTTAGAAAATGAGATGAAATCTCTGAGAAGCCGGAATGAGCCGGCATCCAGAATTCCGTCGCAGGCGGGTGAAAAATTATTTGTATTCTCCGAAATCGATATCCCCACGTGACTCTGTTTTAATGCCCCCGCATCGTTCAATCCGTCCCCTATCATCAGCACTTTTTTTCCTCTGTTTTCAAGCTGCCTGATATAGTCTAATTTATTCTGAGGAGACTGATTAAAATGCATCTCGTTATCTTCAGTAAAAAAATCTCCAAGCGCGGTTCTTTCTCCGCCATTGTCTCCCGAAAGAAGGGCAATCTCATAATCATTCTCCAGCGCGGAGATTATTTCCGCCAGCCCGTCTCTATACTTGTTGGCAACCTGAAAATAACCTTTTGATTTGCAGCCAATGGAAAGAAATACTTTTGTTGCCTGCTCCGCGGTTTCCGCCGGATCTGTTCCGTTGACAAATTTTTCCGACCCTATTTTAATCTCCGTCCCGTCCGCAAGGGCATAAATGCCTCTGCCAGCCTCTTCCCTATAATCTGTTACAGTTTTATCCATCTCAGCCTCGAACCACTTAAATACCGTTCTGCTGAGGGGATGGGTTGAATTACTCATTACAGATTTTACGAGACTCTTTTCTGTTTCGCTCAGTTCGTCACCATTGAATCTTACAGATGACGACCCGGATTCAGTAATTGTGCCTGTTTTATCAAATACAATTGTATCAACCGAAGCCAGTTTTTCAATTATATGAGTGTTTTTCAGATAGAATTTATTTCTGCCGAAAATTCGCAGTGTATTTCCGAGAGCAAACGGCGTTGAAAGAGCCAATGCGCAGGGGCACGCGACAATTAGCACAGCGGTAAAGGCGTTGAATGCTTCTTTTGTATCTGGCAATGAATTGATCAAAGCCGCCAAAGCCAAAACGAGTACGGCGAATGTGAAATATCTGCTAACCATATTTGCGAATGATACGATGTGCGATTCATCATCCTTTTTGAATGCCTCATTGTTCCATAATTGCGTTAGATAGCTTTGAGAGACTTCTTTTATCGTCTCAATTTCAATAGCTCCGCCAATCTGCTTACCCCCCGCATACAGCATATCTCCGTTAGTATGATTAACAGGAAGCGATTCTCCCGTAACGAAACTATAATCAACATTTGCGGCTCCTTTGATCAGGATGGCATCAGCAGGAATCAACTCATTATTATGTATTATAATCCGTTTCCCGATTCTTAATTTCTCGACCGGAATGGTTGTTTCCTCTCCACCTTCTCGGATTGTTACGGCTATGGGAAAATATGATCTGTAATTCCGTTCGAAATTCAGAGTGTCGTAGGTTTTGTTCTGAAAGAGTTTTCCAGCCAGTAGGAACAGAACAAGCCCCGTCATCGAATCGAGAAATCCCGGACCTTGAAAGAAGAGGATATCTACAAGGCTGCGTATGAAGAGTATAATAATACCAAGTGCGATTGGAACATCTATGTTGACAATTTTTTTCTTTAAACCGCGCCAGGCTGAGAAGAAATAATCACTGGAGCTGTAAAAGAAAACCGGAAGAGAAAGGATCAGGTTCAGATAAGCAAATATCCGCTTAAGTTCCGAGTGCTCCGCAATGTTGATTGACAGGTACTCCGGAAAACTTAAGAGCATAATATTCCCGAAACAGAATCCCGCTATACCTACCTTGTAGTAAAGATTTTTGTAAATTTTTTTTTCTTTCTCTTCTATTTTCTCGTCCAGATTAAGCAGGGGCTCATAACCGATGCTGTCCAATAGTTCGACAACCTCTTTGAGATTAACTTTCTCTTCCGAGTAGGTGAGGAAAATTTTTTTACGCAGAAAATCTGTCCTTGATGAAACAATGCCGGAATTAAGTTTGTAAAGATTCTCAAGTATCCAGATGCAGGAACTGCAGTGCATACCCGGAATGTCGAATGTTATTCTTGTCAATTTACCGTCGGTGAAATCAATTAATTTCTCCCTGAGATCGCGGTCGTTGAGGAAATCATAGTTGCGCTTGCTATGAGATTTTCTGGATAAACCGGGATTTACTTCGCGCTTATAATAATCGCACAGATTATTATTTTCCAGCAACTCATAAACTGTTTTGCAGCCGTTGCAGCAGAAAATCAATTCATTGATCCGTCTTGAGTCGTCGGTGCATTCTTCGCCGCAATGGAAACAGAGCAATTTAGTTTCCGTCTGATGAATTGCATCTGAAAGTATCAATTTTAATTCCGGGCAAATGATTTATTGAATTGCATATGAAAGATAAAAAACTGCGGACAGTTTGTCGAATTAAAATTATCCGCAATTATATTAAGTTAGTGTAAATGAATTTTTAAAATGTTGAGGAATCTATGGAATCATTAAAAGGGAAGACCGTTTTTATCACAGGTGTAACTTCGGGGATCGGGAAAGCATCGGCTGTGGCTTTTGCGGAGCAGGGCGCAAACTTAATAATAAGCGCCCGGAGATTGAATCTTGTTGAAGAACTGGCCGATTCTATAAAAAAGAAGTATAATATTAAAATCCACACAATTAAACTGGATGTCAGTAAACGCGCGGAAGTGGAAAATGCAGTATCCTCACTCCCCGTAGATTTTAAGAAAATAGATATACTGGTTAATAATGCAGGACTCGGGCGAGGATTAAATAAATTTTACGAGGATAATCCCGAGGGGTGGGAGGAGACCATCGATACCAATGTGAAGGGGTTGTTATATGTGACTTATGCAATAATTCCTCAGATGGTCGAAAGAAAAAGCGGGCATATCATCAATATAGGCTCAATCGCAGGACAGGAATCATATCCGAAGGGAGCGGTATATTGTGCAAGCAAACATGCCGTTAGCGCAATTACAAAATCGCTCCGCATGGATGTTGTAGATAAAAATATCCGGGTAAGTACAATTGATCCCGGCCTTGTGGAAACAGGATTCAGCAAAGTGCGTTTTTACGGTGACGAGGTAAAAGCAAAAAACACTTACAAAGGATTGACGCCTTTATTGGCTGAGGATATAGCCGACGCGGTGATTTATGTGGCCACACGGAAGCCCCACGTCAATATAGCTCAGATGATTGTATTTCCAACGGCTCAGGCCT
>JBAYWA010000149.1:0-5256 GCA_041674325.1 Melioribacteraceae bacterium
AAACGGAATCCCGCATAAAAAGTCTCTCTTTTCAGTGCAGATTGATAAAAAAGTCTAAATACCAGCGACTAATATGCAAGAATTTATCTTAATTATAAACCTAAAAATAAACTTCCTGTGGCGTAAAGCACGGCTTTCCCCGAGATTTTAACCCGTCTACCCTCTTCTTCACAATATAGCTCCCCGGATCTTTTGGAAACCTGTAATGCGCGAAAATTTTTCTTACCTAATTTTTCGGCCCAGTATGGAACCAGGACAGTATGCGCCGAGCCGGTAACCGGATCTTCGTTAATTCCTTCGTTGGGGGCAAACATTCTGGAGACAAAATCGACTTCATCTCCTTTCGCGGATACTATTACCGCGTGGGGGTGCAGTTCCTTAATAAGTTCGAAATTCGGTATTAAGTTTCTGATATATTCTTCGGAATCAAAAACTACAAGAAGATAAAATCCATTATGCAGAACTTCTACCGGCTCTCTGTCGAAACATTTTTTCATTTTTTCAACTATCGGCAGCTGCTTCGGTTTGTGTGACGGAAAATCGAGTGTAAGATTTTCCCCGTTACGGCGGACGATGAGTTCTCCGCTTTTAGAAGAAAATTTTATCTCGTAAAGATCCCTTTCAATAAAATTAAAAATGACAAATGCCGAGGCAAGGGTTGCGTGTCCGCACAGAGGCACCTCGTTTACCGGGGTCATCCACCGGATATGATAATGATCTATTTCCTTAACAAAAAAAGCCGTCTCGGAAAGGTTATTCTCCGCGGCAATATTCTGTAGAGTTTCATCATCCAGCCATTTTTCAAGCGGGACAACGGCCGCCGGGTTTCCACCGAACAATTTAGAAGTAAACGCGTCAACCTGATAAAATGGTAAAGTCATAATATTCTCCTTTAAAGCTTAAAAAATTTATACGTAAGAATGCTCACGGTTATTCTACAAAAGTAATAAGAGCACGTTTAAGTTTATGAGCAAGATCAAGATTTAGAAAAACATCTCTTTATGCAAAAAGGGAATGACGGCAACCTTTAATCCCTCTATATAAAGCTCTTTTCTGTTCATCACCCCGTTTGTAAAGAAACCGATGGCGCCGTGCTTCTGCTTGGTGTTCCGCTGTTTCATTATTTCATCCATCACATCCCCGAGTTCAATTCCCGTTAATAACTTTTCGGTAATAATTGACGGCAATTCAAACTGGGGCGAACTTCCAAATCCTACATTGCCGTAATTATCGGCAACGCACATGCACCCGAACGCAAACCATCTGCCGAACTGCTTTACTATTCCCCCTTCAATCCCCACAAAAAAATCCGCGGAAAGTTTTTCAATGTCGTTTATCTCCTTCAGCTTCATAACCCGGTTTTTTGCGCCGGTAAAAGTTTCCTCGTTTATCGGCTGCGGAGAAACTCCCGAAGCAACTTCATATCCGGCCACTTCTATCTCGTCAAAATAATTTGCAAACGCTTCGGCAACAGAATCTATTTTAACGGGATTTAGAGAACCGACGAGAATTTTCATACACTCCTCATTTTCATAAATCTTATAAGAGAATAGTATAATCTAAAATCTATAACCATTTGTCAAGAAGAGAATAGAGTAAAAATTTATTCCGCCGCGGGTTTGGGATTTTGCATCCGCATGAATTTAGCCGGCTCGCTAAGCGCTTTAAATCCGAATTTAGCATAAAGGCCGTGCGCATCTTTAGTTGCGAGCATCCAGGCTTTAACCTCTGATAATTCGTGATGATTCAAAATCGATTTAACAAGCAGCTTCGATAATCCCCGCCCCCTGTATTCTTCAATAATAAACAGATCCGCAATGTAAGCCAGACTGGTTTTATCGGATATAACCCGGGCAAATCCGATCTGCTTTTTTTTAAGATAGACCCCGAAACAGATAGAGCCGGCAATCGCTTTCTTAACCCGCCCGGCTGAAATTCCCTTTGACCAGTATGCTTCAGTCAGAAATTTATGAATTTTTCCGGTCTGAAGTTTTCTTCTATCTGTGGAAATTATAATGTCTGTTTTTTTTAATCCGGCCTTCATAATTCAATCTGGAAATATTTTTTTAAAAGATTTCGAAATTCAATTTCGTTTTTCACCGCGGTTTTTGTTTTCGTTCCACAATCTGTAATTGTTAAAGATGAATCGCTTAAAGAAATTCTTCCTTCGGGTATGGCAATTGTACAAACCATTCTGTTTCTAAATACAGATTCCGGATAGACCTGCTGATATTCACACATACTTTCAAAATCGGGCAATCTGCGCGGTGTCGTTGAAAATTTGTACTGCAGCTTCCATTCATAATTTTCTTTTCTCATGAGATCGAATTCATTTTCAAAAGAGAAAATTTTATAATACCCGCTTATATCGCGCACGGCGCCATCCGGAAATTCGAGAGGCGCTCTGAACGAATCGCCGAATCCGACGTCGACCAGATAATCTTTTTCAAGATGAACCAGCAAAGTCATATGATCAAATTCCGGTCCGAGGTCTTTTCTATCGTGATTGAAAACCCGGGCGGAGAGGATATCGGCATTAAATCCCAATTGAGACAGAAGCCAATGGAACAATCCGTTCAGCTCATAACAAAATCCGCCCCGTTTAGATGGAATGATCTTTCCGTAGATCCTCTTTAAATCAAGAACAATTCTATCACGGTCCGGTATATCCAGATCTTCAAAAGGAATTGAGAGGAGATGGGCATTCTGGAGCTCCGTCAGAAAATCGAGAGAGGGCGGCTTGACGGCGGCAACGCCGATCCGCGCCAGATATTTTTTTACATCCATCGTTATACTCAATATTATTTCGTCGGCTGACCTGAATATTTTCTGATCATACCCGGTTAATCCCGTTGACACGCTCCGGGAGTTAAAAGCGGGAACCCCGGTCATTTTTTTTGAATCTCTTTTATTAATGCCACCTCATACGGGAAGACTTCAACAGTCATAATTCCCGCTTTAACCGCGGGATCATTTTCCGCTATTTTTTTTGCATCTTCTAATGAATCCGCCTCATAAATCACAAGACCAATCGTTTTATCGAGATCCACCTGTGTTCTTCCTGCAAGAATCAGAAAGCCTTCGGCGAGCATCTTTTTAAGCCGCTCGAAATGCTCCATCACAATACTGTTTTTTTCGGGAGTCCAGGCGGCCGGATCGTACATCTGTTTTTCCAGACGAAGCAGATAGAGGAACTGCTTCTTTGAACCGCCTTTTCCGGTTTCCTGCGAATAAACAATGCTTGCGGCAAAGAATATCAGAATAATAATTAATATTTTTTTCATTGTGAGTTCCTTTACGAAATAGGCTTAATTTAAGATCCGGGCAAATCGGATTATTCAATCCTTTACATCAAATAATAACTGCTCTTTCGGCAAAGAGCAAGACTCCGCCGAAAATTATTAAGGCGAATCCTATTCTGTCAATCCCGGAGAATCAATATCGCTCCGGCAAGTATGAATAATACCGCAATACTTTTTTTAAGAAGATTGGAATCCTTGAATATTCTGCCGCCTATCAAAGTAGCCCACAGCACCGATGTCCTTTTGACGGCCAGCGTGAGCGCCACCGAGGCAAGGCTAATTGCCAGCACCTGTGTAAAGCGGTAGCCGATAGTAAACAATGAAATTAAAGCTATCCACCCGATATCGTTTTTTTTCAAATTGACCGGCACCGATTCCCCCTTTTTTCTTATAAAGAGAAAGAGAACGGCAAACAGAAGCGCGAAGAAGAGATGCTGAAATGCGGTAAGAGAAACCGGAGAGAGATTCATTTTAACGAGAAGCAGTTTATCCATTATGGATGACGCGGTAAATAGAAGAAGCGCCGCAATTATATAGCGGTGATATTTAGATCTGAAGAAAACGTTCAGCGGAAAAAGTATCTCTTTTAAATTCTTGCTCTCCAGAATATATGTTCCTATAATTAAAGAAACCAGCCCGATAACCTCCGTCATTTTCAGCGATTCGCCGAGAAGAAGATATGCAAAGAGAGCAACAAATCCGGGAGTAAGCGCGAGCAGCGGAAGAGCATTGCTAATCTGAAGATTCTTGAGAGCCGTCATAACGGAGAGAAACGCAGCTACGCCTATTATCGATTTTATAAATAGTATTGAGAGATTCGAGGAATCAATTGTACCGTAGTCGATCAGAAAAAAGAACGGAATGGAAAAAAAAAGATTTACAATCGAAAGGAGAAACGAAAATTCAAACGGAGTCCGTTTAAACAGAACTTTTTTCTGTGTAATTGCCGCAAATGCGGAAAAGAAAGAAGATAACAGCGCAATTAGGAACCATGTCATATTATTCCGATATCCAGGATATTACCAGTTCAAATTTATCTTAATAAACAGATTTCTGCCCGGCTCTTCCTTTATCACTCCCCTGCTTGTAGAAAGATGATTCCGGTACTCTTTATCGAATATATTTTCAATTCCCGCGGAGAGGCGCAGATTCACAAATCCGAATTTAATGGGAGCCGAGTTGATATAAAAATTAAAGTAAGAGTATCCGCGGGTGGTCATCTCTCCGGCGGCCACGTTTGTCTGCGACGCAAAAACAGTAGAAGACAATTCCGCCTCAAAAATTTCAGGTAAATTTAATTTAACTCCGATGGTTCCGTTGAGGGGCGGAATTTCCGGCAGACTTCTCCCGGCGGTTATATCGTCCCCTTTAACATAAGATGCGGCAGTATAGAGAACCATGCCATTAAAGAAATTATAATCGGCTCTAAGATCGAATCCGTAAAAGCGCGCGCGACCTATATTTGTTTTTATGAATGCGCTTCTTCCGTCGTAACTTCCGGGCAATTCGGCAACGAGGTCGTTGAAGTAGTTATAAAAAACGCTTGTTATGAGCTTGAAATCCGGAAGATAATATCGAAGTCCAAAATCTGCAGAGCGCCCTAATTCGGGACTGAGATCCGGTTTTCCGACTCTTACATAGCTGCCCTGATCAATATATTGGAACCTCTCTTCGAGCGAGGGGGAACGGAATGAATAGCCCAGGCTCATAGTCAAATCCAGACTTTCATCAAGCGAATATTTTAATCCGGCGTTGCCGCTGTAGGAAATGTCTGACGATTCAATTTTATTCCAGAGTACTTTTTGTCCCGCGGGTGAATAATTAATTGTACCGTTTACAATTTCATAAATCGGATTCAATGTTGATTCCCCTTCAACGCTGATTTTATCAATCCGGGCACCGAGAGATAGCGTTAATTCATCTTTAAGGAGATCGACATCATCCTGAGCAAAGA
>JBAYWA010000150.1:0-5236 GCA_041674325.1 Melioribacteraceae bacterium
CGCGAAATCAGAGTGACGCGGCCCATGCGGGATGGTGTTATAGCCGATTTCGAAATTGCGGAAGGAATGGTACGCGCATTCATAAAGAAAGTTACAATGAATAATATTGCCAGCAAGAGAATTGTGATTGCGGTACCGAGCGGTGTAACCGAAGTTGAGAAAAGAGCCGTGAGAGACGCGGCCGAGCACGCCGGCGCTAAAGAAGTCCATCTTATCGCTGAACCAATGGCGGCCGCAATCGGAATAGGACTTGATGTTGAAGCGGCAGTTGGCAATATGGTAATTGATATAGGCGGCGGAACCACTGAAATTGCGGTTATCGCATTAGCCGGAATTGTTAATGAGGAATCGATCCGGATAGCAGGCGATGAGATGAATAACGCCATCATGCAGTTCTTTAAGAAGAATTATAATCTCCTGATAGGCGAGCGCACAAGCGAATCGATCAAATGCGAGGTCGGTAGCGCGGTTCCTCTTAAAGAGGAGATTACTCTTCAGGTAAAAGGACGCGATCTTGTAGGCGGAATTCCGAAGACGGCGGAAGTAAGCTCCGTTGAAATCCGTGAGGCGCTTAATGAAAATATTTCTCAGATTGTTGACGCAGTAAAACAAACATTGGAAAGAACTCCTCCAGAATTATCAGCCGATATTCTCGACAGGGGTGTAATGCTTACAGGAGGAGGCGCTCTGCTTAAAGGATTAGACGAGCGGATCCGTATGGAAACCAATCTTCCGGTTCACGTTGCCGATGACCCGTTGACCGCTGTGGTACGCGGAGCAGGTAAATGTATTGAAAATCTTAACAAATATTCCAAGGTGTTCATTCGTAAAAGAATTTACTGATGATAAAATTTTTAAGAAGAATTGCTTCGGATTACAAAGAATACATCCTGTTAATTGTTCTCTCCATTATCAGTCTCACACTTCTCTCTAAAAGTGAAAAACCTGCGGCTAAGCAACTGCAGACTTTTGCACTCGGAAATTTTGCGCTCATCAGTGAAATCACCAGCTCATTTACATCCGTTTTCCGCAGGGATGCTTCATTAGAGGAACTCAGAGAGGAAAACGCCGCTCTGATGCTAAATGTCAACAGGATGAGAAATGCCGTCCTGGAAAACGAACAGCTCCGGGAGATGATTGCTTTCAAGGATACCAGCAGATACCCGTTGATTCCGGCGAAAGTGGTCTCGAAGCTGGTGACTAAGATTCAGGGTAATTTTATTATAAATCGAGGATCTAACGAAGGAATATTAAAGGGAATGCCCGTTCTGAGCCAGAAGGGATTAATCGGATTAATAATGGATGTAACCGAAAATTATTCTATTGTCAGAACTTTACATAACAGCAATCTGAATATCGCTGTGACTCTGCAGAGGACGCATGTAGATGGAATCTTAAATTTCGACGGAAGAAATCTGATAGTAAAAGATATACCTACTACCTATGACGTTCAAATAGGAGACAGAATAGAAACCTCGGATTTCAGTTCTCTTTTCCCGCCCGCTATTCCGGTAGGAATAGTTGAAAAAAAAGAAACAAATGTTCTGGGACTGCTGCATAATATAACAATTATCCCTTTCGCCGATATCTCCTCCGCCAATAATCTTTTTATTATGAAGATTGTTCCGAGCAAACAAATGAATGATCTTGAAATGAATCTTTTAAAACAGAATTAGCATGTTAAAGCAGATTATTAAGCCGGTATTGATTTTTATTCCGCTTGCATTGATTCAGCTTGTGATAATTCCACTTATCTCAATCAATGATATTGCGCCTAATCTTGTATTTGTTCTGATAGCTCTGATGACGTTAAGAAACGGACAGGCCTACGGAACACTTCTTGGATTCCTGCTTGGATTCCTGCTCGACATTATTTCTGGCGGAATCATAGGCGCTTATATGTTTTCGTTCACACTTTCCGCCTTCATAGTCGGCTATTTTTACAATGAAAATAAAATTGAATTGAATACCGAATCTTTCTTCTTCCTGCTGATAATATTTATCGCCGGCAGTGTAAATGCGTTTATATACGCTTCCGTATCATCCGATAATTCTGATCTGAATTTTCTTCTCATGCTGATTGAGGAGGGATTTTTGCCCGGTCTGTATACTGCTGTTTTCGGGCTTCCGATGGTTATATTCACACCAAAGAAAGGAATAACATGAACGATAATTACTTCGGTTCTTTTTTCAGAAGAAGAATCGTATTCGTTCTGATAATCGGCTTTTTTACTTTATGCGTCGGTCAGCTCTTCAATATGCAGATTCTACAACAGCCGGTTTATTCCGAAAAATCGGACGAGAACAGTGTAAAACCGATTTATCAGCTGGCTCCTCGGGGTATTTTATTCGATCGCAATCACCAGGTCCTTGTTGGCAATAAGCCGTCGTTCACATTGCGGATAACACCCTCAAATTACGATAAAAAACTTTCCCCTTTTATTGAAGCCATATTAGGAGCCAATCCGGGATATATTAACAGAATCTTAAAGATTAACGAATCATATTCCAAATTCATTCCCCGCAAGATTGCCAAAGATGTAAGTTTTAAAGTGATTGCCTGGTACGAGGAGAATTCCTCGAAATTGCCCGGAGTCGATTATGTGATGGAAACTCAGCGTGATTATTCATTCGGAATAAGCGGATCTCATATGTTCGGCTATACAAAAGAAATTCCGATGAGTACCTATCAGAAGAGAAAAAGCGAATATGATATAGGCGATGAGATCGGTTTTAATGGTATTGAAAAAACTTATGAAGATTATCTCCGCGGCGAAAAGGGAATTAAATATATGCTCGTCGATTCCCGCCAGAAGACTATCGGGCGTTATATGAACGGGGGCGAGGATCAGCCTGCGGTAAAGGGCGATGATTTAGTTTTAACAATAGATAAGGATGCTCAAAGAGTTGCGGAGGAAGCTTTTAAGGATAAGCGAGGCGCCGTGGTTGCCCTTGAGCCTTCAACCGGCGAGGTAATTGCTTTTTTGAGCGCCCCTCAATATAATCTCGAAGATTTTGCAAAGGTTACTTCAAATGAGGTGTGGCGGGAATTAAATACAAATCCTGATAAGCCGATGTTCAACCGCGCTTCCATGTCTACTTTTGCCCCGGGATCGACATTTAAAATGATCTCTGCAATAGCCGGACTAGAAGAAGGAATAATCGATACAAATACAACAATTGTCTGTCGGGGCGGGTATCAATTCGGCGACCGATTCTTTAAATGCCTTCATGTTCACGGAACGGTAGATGTTGAGGCTTCAATAGAGAAATCGTGCAATACATTTTACTATTCACTGGTGAACAAACTCGGTCTCGATATCTGGTCAAAATATGCTAAGAAATTCGGATTCGGTTCAAAAACTAGAATTGATATTCCGGAGGAATCGTCGGGGATAGTTCCTACGAGAGATTATTACAATAGGGTTTACGGAAAAAACGGATGGACAAAAGGATTTGTAATCAGTCTCGGGATTGGTCAGGGAGAGTTAAATGTCACACCGCTTCAGCTCGCGCAGTATACAGCTCTATTCGCGAATTCTGGAAAGTCGGCGCACCCCCATTTTTTGAAAAGTTTTTTCGATCCGAAAACGAATGAAAGATATGAAGTCAAGCCCCAATACTATGATATCGGAATTAGTAAACAATCATTCGATATCGTAAGGAAGGCAATGTTCCTGGTTGTCAACGGAGCCGGTACCGCTACCAATATCAGACTGCCCGATATAGCCATCGCCGGAAAAACGGGGACTGCTCAGAATCCTCACGGAAAAGATCACGCGATATTTGTCGGCTTTGCCCCGTATGATAATCCGAAGATAGCTATCGCAGTGATTGTGGAAAATGCCGGTTTTGGAAGTACAGCCGCAGCGCCCATTGCAAGGGATATAATAAAAGCCTATCTCCAAAAATCGGATAACACCCAGACTAGCTTAACCTCAAAAGTCTCTCCGGCCGAAGAGGAGAAAAATGAACATTAATTATAAGCTTCAGGATAAGTTTGACCTTTCTATTTTTCTTCCTGCGATTGGATTGATAATTTTCGGCCTTCTGGCAATATACAGCTCGACAGTCAATCATCCGACCGCAAGCGGCAATTTTCAGAAGCAGGTTTTGTTTGTAATTCTTTCGCTGATCGTTTTCTTTATTACTTTCTCATTACCGCTCCAGTCATTCAAAAAATTCGCGATAGTGGTTTATGGGGCGTCGATATTTTTTCTGATTGCCGTTCTGCTCGCGGGTAAAACTGTCTATGGCGCCAGGAGCTGGTTCGGGATAGGCGGATTTGGATTCCAGCCCTCCGAGTTTGCAAAACTTGGAACGATTCTGATGCTCTCATACTGGCTTACTTATAAGAACCGGGATATAAATAATCTGAAGGATATTGGAGTTGCCCTGGCTATAGGAATTCTCCCTGTCATCCTTATTATGCTGGAACCCGATATGGGTACCTCCATAGTTTTTCTCATCATTACAATCTCTCTGATCTTCTGGAGCGGTATAAGCCTGTTCGGTCTGTTCGTTGTACTTTCGCCGGGTATAGTAGCTTTTGCCTCGATATTAGGGACCTATGCGTTCATAGCCGCTCTGTTAACCGTCGTAGCCGCATTATTCTTTTTTAAGAAAGATCTTTTTAACAGCCTTACAGTATTCATTATTAATCTTTCAGCCGGATTCTTTTTCGATTATGTTTTCAAAGTCCTCCGTCCACACCAGCAGAAGCGGATTGCATCATTCATCGATCCATTGGCTGATCCGCTTGGCGCGGGTTATAACGCGCTGCAAGCTAAAGTGGCAATCGGATCCGGCGGCCTCTTCGGTAAAGGTTTTCTGAAGGGGAATCAGACTCAGTTGAGATATATACCTGAACAGTGGACCGATTTTATCTACTGTGTAATTGGTGAGGAGTTCGGTTTCATAGGCAGCATTCTGGTCATCTCTCTTTTCCTGATAATTTTTCTGAGACTTTTTAAATTATCAGCCACTGCAAAAGACGGATTTAGTGTGCTTGTTACGGTGGGAGTTTTAACACTCCTCTTTTCACATTTCGCAATCAATGTCGGGATGAACCTAGGGATTACTCCTGTTATCGGACTGCCGCTGCCATTTTTAAGTTACGGCGGCAGCACTCAAATGATGAATATGGTGATGCTCGGAATAGTTCTTAATATCTACAGGAATAGAAAACTTCATACATAGGATTATTTTATGACAGCACTGGATAAATTAAGGGATC
>JBAYWA010000151.1:0-5204 GCA_041674325.1 Melioribacteraceae bacterium
ACATAAATGAAATTTGTGATTTTTTCAACTTCTTCAGTGGAGATAAATGCATTCTGAATTCTAATCGGTTTAGGCATTCCGCCCGGAAGGAATAGCATATCTCCCATACCAAGCAGCTGTTCCGCGCCGTTCATATCAAGAATAGTTCTGGAATCGATTTTGGTTGCCACCTGATAAGCCATCCTGGCGCTGAAATTTGCTTTTATTACACCGGTGATCACATTCACCGATGGTCTTTGCGTTGCGAGAATAAGGTGAATTCCCACAGCGCGGGCAAGCTGGGCGAGCCTCGCAATCGGTTCCTCAACCTCTTTGCCCGATGTAATCATCAGATCCGCCAATTCATCGATTATAACAACAATGTACGGCATCTTGTAATGCTTCATCTCATCTGTATCTTTAGGCCGCGTTTTGGGATTCATAACTTTCTTGTTGTAATCTATTATATTACGCACGCCTATCTTCGCAAGTTTGTCGTATCTTTTCTCCATCTCATACTCAACGGATTTTAAAGCCAGCAGAGCATTCGACGGATTAGTTATAATTTCCTCTTCGAGATCCGGGGAAACGGCAAGGAAATGCTTGCTCAGTTTTTTATAGAATGAAAGCTCAATTTTTTTCGGATCAACAATCACAAACTTAATATCGGACGGATGTTTTGCATAGATAAGACTGTTAAGAATCATATTGATGCCTACGCTTTTACCCGATCCCGTTGAGCCGGCTATAAGCATATGGGGCATCTTTGCAAGATCTGTTATATATACATCACCCGAGATGGTTTTTCCCAGCGCCAATGGCAATTCATCTTTTGATTCGGCAATTTTTTTGAGTACCGAGCTTGCACGCACAATTGATGCATGCGCATTAGGTATCTCTACCCCTATTGCACTCTTGCCCGGTATAGGCGCAATTATTCTTATTCCTCTTGCCGCAAGAGCCAGGGCAATATCGTGTTCAAGGCTTACTATTCTGCTTATCTTAACTCCCGGAGCGGGAACGATCTCATAAAGTGTTACCACCGGTCCCGGAGTTACGGTAATGTCGTCTATCTGAATATCGAACAGAGCCAGTTTGTCCTTGAGAAGAGCCGCATTTCTTTTAAGCTCACTCTCATTGATTTTTATCTCCTCGCTGTCGGGGGGGATCAGCAGTTCATAAGTCGGCGGGTTATAATCAATTTTCTCTTCCCATTGATCGGGCATGGACGCTTCGGCGGCTTTATCAACTTCGGGAAGTATCTCATCATCAATCTTAGCCTTAACCTCTCCCTTTTTGGCCTTTGGTTCTGAGGTTTTTTCCGCTGCGTGTAATGCGGGTTTTTCTGCCTGCTCCTTTTTAACTATTGTTATCTTCGTCTCCGGCTCAGGCGCCTCTTCTTCATTCTCCTCTTTCGACTTGAAGAATGATTTTAGCTTACTCTCACCTCGCAGATTTTTTGTTTTGCTCAGGTTCTCATCTTCAACACTCAACGGCATCACTATATCCGTCTCTTCTAACTCTTTATCTTTAAAAAGATTTTTAATCGTCTCCAGCAAAGAGCTGAATTTGAAATCAAAAGCGATGATGAGAACTGCAAGTATTGCGGCGCTTAGAAAGATTATACTTCCCAGTCCGCCGAGCAATCGGCTTATTAGAGTACCGAACAGGAGACCTATCTTACCGGAGAGTTCCGGGTAATCTCTGAAGAGGAAAATCTCCGGAGTAAACTGAAGCATTCCGAAGAAGGTTGAAAGGAGTATTCCAAAAACGAGGAGGAAATTGGAAAAGTAGAGCGCCAATTTGTATTTTTTTTCTTTCCTTAAAACGGAATAACCCCATACAAACATTATTACCGGGAATATTAGAGAAAAATATCCGAGAGTGGATAGGATAAAAAAGTATGAAACGTAAGCTCCGAATATTCCGAGCCAGTTATGAGTCGTAGCGGCCTTTTCAATCAGCTCGGGATTTCCTTTCAGCACGTCGAACTGATCTAAGACTTTGTAGGAAAAATATGATGCGTCATCCCTGGAATATGAAAGGATGCTTAGAAAAATCAGAAGTGATAAAACGACCAGAAAAATTCCAAGCAGTTTTTTTTTCTTTTCCGGAGAAACAACAAAAAAATTTTCTCCCAATGAAGAAGAATTTTCCTTTGATTTGGTTTTCTTCGGCATTATCAGGAAACTTTGGATTCGTTTATGGAATTTGTATGTATAGTTCCGGTTTCTAGTTTTTTAATCGCGCCCGAAATATAATACGGTATTAAATCAGTTATGCCGAATTGGGCACAATCCTTAATATCGGGGCCAAATCCGTTCTCGGTCAGCAGCTGCCCGTGTTCCGTTTCTTTCAGGAGTTTATTAATATTTTTGCCAAATGATTTATTAAGAACCAGCCCGGCTCTCCCCGAGTCGCTGATTTCAAGATCGGTACTTTCTTTATCCATCTCGCTAATAAGCCTCCCCGCGCAGACAGCGTCCTCAAGATTAAAATTGCCGTTTGAGCCGGCGCAGATAATTTCAACATCTTTATTAAGAGAAAGAAGATGTTTGGCAATGGCAGGGAGATTATTGAAACTGCAGATAAAAAGATTTTCCGAAAATTTCGCCTTAACAATCGATTTGGAGCCGTTTGTCGTATAAAGAATAATCGATTTGCCTGATACTATTTCGGGGACGTATTCCGACGGTGAATTTCCGAGATTGAATCCTTCCACTTTTTTAGTGTTCCGTTCGCCGCTAAGGATTGTCTGGCCACCGAATGCGTTTCCGGAAACCTTCATAGCAAAATCAACCGTACCTACCGGAATAACTTCGCGCGCGCCGTTTGCCAAAGCCCTTACTATAACAGTCGAAGCTCTAAGCACATCGATTACCACGGAGGTTTTTCCGCTGAAATAGAGTTCATCAAGATGTAAATTGGAGTAATGTACGTTGATTTTCATTTTTTATATTATTTTTTCACAAATGGAAGTTTAGTTATAGTTGCCGGGACTTCTTTGCCTCTTATAACAAAATTTATTTTATTACCTTCTTTACAGAACTGAGAATCGACATATCCCATTGCAATGGCTTTATCAAGTACAGGGCTTACGGTGCCGCTGGTAATATGCCCCACAACTTTACCGTCAACGCTTAAATCATATCCGTGTCTTGGGAAGGCCTTCTCTTCAGAGACAAGTGGAACAAGTTTTCTTTTAAGCCCGTCTTCTTTCACTTTAAGCAATACATCTCTGGCAATAAATTCGTTCTTCTTCAATTTCGTAATCCATCCGAGGCCGGCTTCGAGCGTGTTTGTGGTCTGGTCTATATCATTTCCATAAAGGCAGAAACCCATCTCCAGCCGAAGCGAATCGCGTGCACCCAGGCCCACGGGCTGAATTCCGAATTCTTTCCCCGCTTCAAACAAGTCGTTCCATATTTTTTCCGCTACGGCTTCATCGCCTTTGAAATACAACTCATATCCGAGCTCCCCTGTGTATCCGGTTCGGGAAACTATCATATCGAAACCCGCAATTTTTGCAAATGTAAAATGGTAGTATTCCATATCAAGCGGTTTATCGCAGATTTTTTGCACTGTCTTATTTGAATCGGGACCCTGAACGGCCAGAAGCGAATATTCATCGCTTTCATCAACAATATCAACTCCGAATTTGTTATTCTCTTTCATCCAGGCAAAATCCTTCTCCTTATTGGATGCGTTGACAACAAGCAGAAATTCCTTCCCGCTGATCCTGTAAACAAGAAGATCGTCCACAATGCCTCCGTCCGGGTAGCACATTGCGGAATATTGAACTCTCCCGTCTGTCAGCGCCGATGCGTCGTTAACTGTAATGTGCTGCACAAATTCCAGAGCGCGGTCTCCGCGGATGAACACTTCCCCCATATGTGAAACATCGAACACTCCCACGGAATTACGAACAACCTTATGTTCCGCAATAATTGAGGAATACTGAACGGGCATCTGGTAACCTGCAAAGTCAACAATCTTCGCGCCTAACTTTTCGTGAATCGAGTAAAATTTTGTCTTTTTCATAATTATTTTTGGTTTGATTTATTCCAGTCACTCAGGAATTTTTCCAATCCTATATCGGTGAGCGGATGTTTGAATAATTTTTCAATAACATCAAATGGCATTGTGGCCACATGAGCTCCCATCAGAGCCGCTTCAACGAGGTGGAGAGGATGACGGACACTGGCAACCAGCACTTGTGTCTTGAAATTGTAGTTTTCATAAATCTGGACAATCTGCTCTATTAAACCCATCCCGTCGTGACTTATGTCATCAAGACGTCCGACAAAAGGACTAATATATGTAGCGCCGGCTTTAGCCGCCAGCAGCGCCTGGGAAGGGGAGAAACATAAAGTAACGTTTGTGTTAATTCCTTTGTCGCTCAAAGATTTTACAGCTTTGATTCCCTCTTTGATGAGAGGCACTTTGACAACTATGTTCTTGTGGATTTTGGAGAGTTCAAGCGCTTCCTTCATTATCCCGTCATAATCTACCGAAACGACCTCCGCGCTGATTGGGCCGTCCACTATTTTGATTATCTCATCGAGCAACGCGCGGAAATTTTTCCCTTCTTTGGCAACCAGAGAGGGGTTGGTGGTAACGCCGTCAAGAAGTCCGTACGAGGCGGCTTCCTTTATCTCATTAATATTCGCTGTATCTATAAAGAATTTCATCTATCGCCCTTATTGCCGTTTACGGATAATTACCTGCTGAAAAATAATAAAAATCTAAAACATACTTCTATAGATATTCGGCCGAATAGTCTCAGATAAAGTCGCTTGTTATGTCATCGCCCGTTTTTGATGAAATAAAGTGGAAATTCTGAAGGCTCATTTTTTCATCCTCAACAAGTTTGACTCTTATAAAATATCTCAGCTGGATCTTTGTCAGCGGAGATATGAATCCCTCTTTTAGTTTATCGCCCAGAGAGGGATGAACTTTTAGAGTAAGCGAAGACCCTTTTCCTTCCGATTTGAATCTTTTCAGCCATCTGTCTATTTCGTGCATCAGATTCGATTTTTTTGTGAGCAAGCCTGTCCCGGCGCAATACGGACAGGCATCATTCATCGACTGCATAATATTTTCGCGGATTCTTTCTCTGGTTATCTGCATCAGTCCAAATTCGGTCATAGGCAGCATTGCAATTTTCGCGCGGTCCTTTTTAAATTCTTTTTTAAGCTCGTCATAAATTTTCTTACGGTTCTTCT
>JBAYWA010000152.1:0-5175 GCA_041674325.1 Melioribacteraceae bacterium
AACCAAAACCAATGAACAGGTAATTGCCGAATTAGACGCCTTGTACTCCGCGGGCTGGCTAGGTCCCGTGTTTTTTGTTGACGATAATTTCATCGGCAATAAAGTAAAACTTAAACAGGAAATTCTGCCGTCTGTTATTAATTGGATGGAGAGGAATAAAAGTCCGTTCTACTTTAACACAGAAGTATCGATTAATCTGGCAGATGATGATAAACTGATGCAGCTTATGGTTAAAGCCGGATTTGAAGCCGTGTTCATCGGAATTGAATCTCCGAATGAAGAAAGTCTGATTGAATGCAATAAAACTCAGAACCGAAACCGGGATCTGATTCAAAGCGTAAAAAATATTCAGAAGGCCGGTCTGGAAGTCCAGGGCGGCTTTATTGTCGGATTCGACAATGATCCTCCTCTCATATTTGAAAAACTTACGAACTTTATACAGGAAAGCGGTATTGTGACTGCTATGGTGGGACTTTTGAATGCTCCCAAGGGCACTAAACTCCAAAAAAGACTTTTAACTGAAGGAAGATTGTTGAGCGATTTCACTGGAAACAATACTGACTTCTCTATGAATTTTATTCCGCAGATGAATCCGGAAGTATTAATGAACGGCTATAAAAAAATATTAAACACCATCTATTCTCCTAAATATTATTACGAACGGGTAATGCGCTTCATGGAAGATTTTGAACCGAAGAAGAAAAAGGTGTTTCACCTGAATCCCAACTACGTCCTTGCTCTATTTAAGTCGATGTTTAAATTAGGAGTGGTAGGCGAAGAGAGATATTATTATTGGAAATTATTCTTTTGGTCGCTGTTCCGTAAGCCCCAGCTTTTTTCTCTCGCGATATTATTTGCGATTTACGGATTTCATTTCAAAAAGATTTCCAACAGTTTTTATTAGAAATATTTGCAATCAACCGATTCTTGAAGCGTAAATGAGAAGACTCGAATTTTTTAAGCAGGCGCAATAAAAAAATAACGAGAGTTAGAAATGGAATTTTCCACTTTAGCAATAATTTTTTTCGGGGTTTTATCCATCGTGATTATCGTCTGCACGGTAATTCTTTACCCGGAATTAAGAGATATTGTCAAAGAATTCAGGCGGGAATAAGAGAGCTTTTACTAAGATAAACAGCAATAGTCACGAACAATCAGACCTTAATAATTCATAAGGAGCTCTTCAGTTTGAAACGAATAGTAACAGGTTCTTCCATAAACCGTATCGCTTTTATCGGAAATTATCTGCCGCGTCAGTGCGGTATTGCTACTTTTACTACAGATTTATGCGAAGCTGTTGCCGAGAAATATGCGGGTACAACTTGTATCGCACTGCCCGTTAACGACATTGAGGCCGGTTATGCTTATCCATCCCGTGTACGGTTTGAGCTTAAAGAGAAAGACATTAATTCTTACCGGCGCGCCGCTGATTTTCTCAATATCAATAATGTTGATCTTGTATGCCTGCAGTTCGAATATGGGATCTTTGGAGGACGAACCGGCAGCCATATTCTATCACTTTTGCGCGAACTGCGTATGCCGATTGTCACTACATTGCACACTATCTTGAAAAATCCCGACCCTGATCAGAGACAAGTCTTGGAAGAAGTTGCAGCTCTATCAGATCGCCTTGTTGTTATGAGTGAGCGGGGATCCGAGTTTTTACAAACGATTTATAATGTCTCGCCTGAAAAGATTGATTTTATTCCGCATGGCATTCCTGACGTCCCATTCGTTGATCCGAGTTTCAACAAGGACTTATTCGGTGTCGAAGGGAAGACAGTATTGCTGAGTTTTGGGCTCCTCTCGGCCAGTAAAGGAATAGAAACTGTTATCTCCGCAATGCCTCATATTGTTTCACGATATCCCGACAGCGTATATATAGTAGTTGGCGCCACACATCCGCATGTAATAAAGAATGAAGGTGAAACTTACCGGCTCTCTCTTCAATGGCTGGCTCAGAAGATGGGTGTTGACAGTAATGTTATTTTTTACAACCGTTTTGTCAGTTTGGAAGAGCTTGTTGAATTTATAGGTGCTGCGGATATATATATAACTCCATATCTCAATGAAGCGCAAATTACATCAGGAACATTAGCATATACAGTAGGCGCGGGCAAAGCCGTAATCTCCACTCCATATTGGTATGCCCAGGAAATGCTTGCCGAAGGACGGGGCGTACTTGTTCCGTTCAGCAATCCCGAAGTGCTTGCAGAGCAGGTTATCAATTTACTGGATAACGAAGCCGAGCGGCATGCGATGAGAAAACGGGCTTATATATTCGGGCGTGCAATGATCTGGCCTGAAGTTGCCAAACGTTATATGGAATGTTTTGAACGCGCTCGCATGGAGCGCCGTTATTATATTCCGCCAGGATTTACAGCCAAAGCGCTTGATAAGTATCCGGGAGAACTTCCTCCTCTGAAACTAAATCATCTTGATCACTTAACGGATTATACTGGTATCCTGCAGCATTCCCTTTTTACCGTACCGAATTATTCACACGGTTATACAACCGACGATAATGCACGCGCTCTTCTGGTCAGCGCCCTGCTTGATGATCTTGGCAACAGCGAAGGATTAAGATTGTGCTCCCGTTATCTTGCATTTCTTGGGTATGCTTTCAACGCCCGCACCGGTAAATTGCGGAACTTTATGGATTATCAGCGTAATTGGCTTGAAGAAAAGGGATCTGACGATAGCCATGGACGCACATTATGGGCATTAGGAACTGTATTGAACCGGTGTACAACACCGGCTCAGCATGGAATGGCGGCCTGGTTGTTTGAACAAACGCTTCCCGCTATTCTTTTAACAACAAGCCCCCGCGCATGGGCATTCGCCCTCATAGGTATTTTCGAATACTTGAAAAAGTTTGCCGGTGACAGAAGAGCAAGTCAGGTGCGTGATGAACTGGCAGAACGGCTTCTTACATTATATCACAACAATCGCACAGATGACTGGTGCTGGTACGAAAAAAAACTCGCATACTGCAATGCCGCGCTGCCTCATGCGCTTCTCATCTGCGGTAAATCAATCCCTAATGAAAAGATGACGGAAGCCGGATTGGAATCGCTGAATTGGCTTGCAGATCTTCAAAGAGCGCGCGAAGGGCATTTTGTGCCAATTGGATCAAATGGTTTTTATCACCAGGGCGGTGATAGAGCCCGTTTCGATCAGCAGCCGGTTGAAGCGCAGACAATGGTTTCCGCCTGCCTTGAAGCTTTCAATGTTACAGACGACAACCGATGGAACAAAGAAGCCCGGCGTGCTTTCGAATGGTTCCTCGGACGCAACGATTTAAATCTTTCAGTTTACGATCCCACAACTGGAGGTTGCCGCGACGGTCTGCATCCCGACAGGCTTAATGAGAATCAGGGATCAGAATCAACTTTAGCTTTTCTTCAATCATTGCTGGAGTTGAAATTAGCAGAACAAGCTCATCTATCCATGGAGGCATTACTAAAATGAACAATCAGCACGCACAACTTTTCCATCGTAATAAACTCAACCCGATTCTCACAGCTGATAATTGGCCATATCCGATAAATAGTGTATTCAATGCAGGAGCTACATTGCTGGCAGATGGAACAACATTGCTATTATGCCGTGTTGAAGATAGACGCGGACTATCCCATTTCTGCGCCGCCCGCTCTATTAATGGAATTGACGGTTGGCAGATTGATGAGCGGCCGACCCTATTACCGGATCCTGATAATCACCCGGAGGAATTGTGGGGAATTGAAGATCCGCGGATCACGTATGTTAAGGAATTGAATAAATATATAATTATATATACTGCCTACACCAGGGACGGCCCCGGAGTTGCTTTAGCCCTCACAGAGGATTTCCACAAATTTGAACGCTGCGGAATAATTATGTCGCCGGAAGATAAAGATGCGGCTTTACTGCCATATCGCATCGGCGGTAATTGGGCTTTGATTCATCGGCCAGTCAGCGCGCCAAGAGCTCATATGTGGATCTCTTATTCACCGGACCTGATTCATTGGGGAAGTCACAAACTGATGATGGATGCAAGAAAAGGAGCGTGGTGGGACGCAAATAAAATCGGCCTCTCGCCTCCTCCTATCGAAACGCCGCAAGGCTGGCTGGTCATTTATCATGGTGTGAAACAACCGTGCGGGGGATGCATTTATAGATTAGGACTCGCGCTATTTGATCTTAATAAACCTGAAATTTGCATTAAGCGGGGCAGTCAATGGATCTTCGCACCGGAAGAACCTTACGAGCAGCATGGCGATGTTGGCAATGTGGTATTTCCTTGCGGGTACACTATCGGTCCTGATGGCGATACAGTCAATATTTATTACGGGGCAGCAGATACATGCATTGCTTTGGCAACCGCCAGCATCCGCGAAATGCTGGATTGGCTCGAACAAAATAAAAGTTAATGCAAAAATTATTGTGAGGTCATATGATCTGGCATCGCTGATCCGGCGATACCCGGTTTTCAGTACCAATTATTAAACAGGAGGAGTGTGGAGATGGTTCAAAATACACTTGAAAATATTGAGGAGAAGCTTCGTAAGAACATTTATCTCACCAGAAAAAATAAAATCGAACTTCTTGATCTGCTCGCAAAATTAAAACCTGAGGTTACAGAACTTTCAAAGGCAAAAATCGAACAGGCTGAAAGCATCGCCGGATTCATCGATCGTTCGGCGCACGAAATTATGCGCCAGGAGAAAAATCCTGTTCTGATAAAATACGCGGTTAATGGTTTGTCGGCTTCCGTTAAGGGATTTGAAGTGTCCCATCCGAAGCTTGTGGAAAATGTTAATTACATTGTTAATGCACTGGCCTTCATAGGCATCTAATTAATTATGAATGATAAGCAGATAGTAATCGGAATATTTGAAAATGAATTATATGCCTCAATCGCAAAGAGAGATTTAAGGATTGCCGGCATTAAGGCAAATATTCTCAAAGAAGGCGGGGGTGTTACTCTTCGACTATTGCGACAGGCGGAAGGAGTTAAAATTATTGTGCCTGAGCCACAGGAAATGATGGCAAGAGAAATACTCCAGACCCGTTTTTTATAAGACTACATCTGCCTCCGGCGCATTATTCTTCTAAGCCGAAGATGCCAGTCAAGCAAAAATATATGAGTCAATTTTAATAAAAAAAATAATGAAAGGAATACAATCTTGAACA
>JBAYWA010000153.1:0-5140 GCA_041674325.1 Melioribacteraceae bacterium
GATGGGAATTCCAACTGTTGCGGTGTACAGTGAAGTTGACCGGGATTCCCTCCACGTTGTTTTTGCCGATGAGGCGGTTTGCATAGGTCCCGCACCCAGTAATCAGAGTTATCTTAAAGTACCGAGTATACTCTCTGCAGCCCAGATTACCGGGGCAGACGCAATACATCCGGGTTACGGATTTCTTGCCGAGAACGCAGACTTCAGCGAGATTTGTGCCGAGTCAAACATTAAATTTATAGGTCCCTCGCCTGATTCAATACGCAAGATGGGAGATAAGGCCTTTGCTAAAGAAACTATGAGAAAAGTCGGCGTTCCTGTTGTACCCGGGAGCGCAGGTGTGGTCAACGATGTAGAAGAAGCGAAGAAAATTGCATCTGAAATTGGCTATCCTGTAATGCTGAAAGCCTCGGCAGGGGGCGGCGGCAAAGGGATGCGGATAGTTTGGGACGAAAGTGAAGTTGAAAAAGCGTTTCAGACTGCCGGCAATGAAGCGGGTGCCGCTTTTAATAATTCCGATCTGTATCTTGAAAAGTATATCGAAAATCCACGGCATATCGAGATTCAGGTTCTTTGCGACACACATGGAAATTTTTTCCATTATGGCGAAAGAGATTGTTCCATACAGCGCCGTCACCAGAAACTGATCGAAGAATCACCTTCCCCATTTATCTCCGATGAAGTGAGAACTAAAATGGGAGAAGCTGCATTGCTCGGCGTTCGTTCGGTGAATTATGAGGGTGCCGGAACAATTGAATTTCTTGTTGATAAATATCAGAATTTTTATTTTATAGAAATGAATACCAGGATTCAGGTCGAACACCCCGTGACAGAGATGGTCCGTAATTTCGATCTGATTAAGAATCAGATATTGATTGCTGCCGGTCATCCGATTGAAGATAAGCCCAAGGAACCGAGGGGGCATGCAATTGAATTCAGAATAAACGCAGAAGATCCCGATCATAATTTCAGACCTTCTCCAGGAAAGATCGAATACCTCCATTTCCCGGGCGGTTTCGGGATAAGGATCGATTCACATGTTTACAATGATTATGTTATTCCTCCCAATTACGATTCGCTTATAGCTAAAATGATTGTCTGGGGTACAGACCGTAAACATGCAATCAGCCGTGCCAGAAGAGCGCTGGAGGAATTTAAAATTGAGGGGGTAAAAACTACAATTCCGTTTCATATGAAAGTCCTGGAAAATGTAAAATTTATTGAAGGTGATTTTGATACTTCATTCATCGATAAACATATTAATTTAAACCAATGAGGTAAGTATGAACATTCCAGAAAATCTTAAGTATACTAAAGACCACGAATGGATTAAAATTGAAGGAAATACCGGAACTATTGGCATCACGGATTTTGCACAGGGAGAGTTAGGCGATATAGTTTATGTCGATATAGCTCCCGATATTTCCGAAATGACAATGGGCGAATCATTCGGAACGATTGAGGCTGTAAAAACCGTAAGCGATATGTACGCTCCTGTAACAGGTAAAGTTCTGGAATTAAATTCAAAATTAAATGATGAGCCGCAGCTTGTTAATACCGATCCTTACGGAGCGGGATGGATAATCAAAATTGAATTAACGGACCTTTCACAGCTGAATGAACTTCTCGATGCAACTGCTTATAATGCTCAGCTCGGTCATTAATTTTTAGGACTAAGTTTTTATTAGGCGGAATCAGCAGCAGGGTTCCGTCATTTTTAATTATACAAATCCCCCATTGCCATGACTCACTCACAAAAAATTTTGATACTGGATTTCGGCTCTCAATACACCCAGCTGATTGCCCGCAGAATAAGAGAATGCAAAGTCTACTCGGAAATTCATCCTCATTCATATCCTCTTGAGAAAATAAAAGAGGAAAAACCCTCCGGAATCATTTTATCGGGCGGACCGATGAGTGTCAATGAAGGTGACTCACCGGCAGTTTCGAAAGAAATTTTTGAATTGGGAATTCCCGTGCTTGGTATCTGCTACGGACTTCAGTTGATGGCTAAAACACTGGGCGGAAAAGTGGAACCTGCAGATGACCGCGAATACGGAAAGGCCCATCTTAGAGTTCTTGAAGAGGATAAATTGTTAAATGGCGTGGATGACGGATCTGTAATCTGGATGAGTCACGGCGACTATGTTACTAAATTGCCTGAAGGGTTCAGACTTACCGCCGGAACCGAAAACTCTCCACTCTGCGCAATATCAAATCCCGGCAAAAGGCTTTTCGGTGTGCAATTCCATCCTGAGGTCGCCCATACAATTTTTGGCCGGCGTATAATAGAAAATTTTCTCTTTGATATTTGCGGATGCAGCCCGGAATGGACATCGATGAATTTTATAAATTCGATCATCGAAGATGTGAGGAAAAAAGTAGGATCTAAAAAGGTAATTTGCGCCCTGAGCGGCGGTGTGGATTCTTCCGTAGCGGCTGTGCTTATTCATAAAGCAGTAGCGGATCAGCTGATCTGTATCCATGTCGATCACGGCATGATGAGGAAAAATGAGAGCGCGCTGATCAAAGAGATGTTCGATGACAATTATAAGATGCGGGTCGATCATATTGATGCATCCGATCTTTTCCTGACCAGACTGGAAGGTGTAAGCGATCCGGAGAGAAAGAGAAAAATTATAGGCAATACGTTCATTGAAGTATTCGACAAGGAAGCGGGGAAATATTCAGATGCCGAATTCCTTGTGCAGGGAACTCTGTATCCGGATGTGATCGAATCTGTCTCGGTGAAAGGCGCTTCCGTTACCATTAAAACACATCATAATGTGGGCGGTCTCCCGGAGCGTATGAACCTAAAATTGATTGAACCTTTCAGGGAATTATTCAAGGATGAAGTCAGGGCAATAGGGCGTGAACTAGGAATACCTGAAATATTCATAAGACGTCACCCATTTCCCGGACCTGGACTCGCGGTGCGTGTACTCGGCGAAATTACCAGGGAAAGACTCGACATACTCCGCGAGGCAGACGATATCTTTATCAGTGAATTGGATAAAGCGGGAATTTACGACAAGATATGGCAGGCATTCGCGGTTCTTCTGCCGATTCAGACTGTCGGCGTAATGGGCGATATGAGAACTTATGAAAATGTTATAGCACTCCGAGCAGTCAATTCAACAGACGGAATGACCGCCGACTGGTACCGGTTCGATCATTCATTTTTAGAGACGGTATCAAATAAAATAATCCGTGCTGTCAGGGGTGTGAATAGAGTAGTATATGATATAAGTTCTAAACCTCCAGCTACAATAGAGTGGGAATAGAATAAATTAGCTAAGGGGAATAGCTATGAAAGTAAAAGAACTTCCTATCGATGACCGGCCCCGTGAAAAATTATTATTTCGGGGCTCGCAAAGTCTAACAGACACAGAACTGATTGCCATTCTACTCCGCACAGGGACTAAAGGTAAAAGCGTTATTCAATTAGCGCAGGAATTAATTCAGAATGCGGGGGGCCTAAATAATCTTACCTCTCAGACTGCGGCGGCTATACAGAAATATACGGGTATAGGGAAAGATAAAGCGGCAACACTTCTCGCCGCTTTTGAAATCAACAGGCGAGCGGACTTTCAGAAAAAATTAATCTCAACAAGAAAGATAAAATCTCCGACGGATCTGGCAGAGTTATTTATTCCTATGCTGCGGGATAAAGTGAAGGAAGAATTCTACATAGTATGTCTCAATTCTGCCAACAAAGTAATCAGAATGGAACTGATCTCGGTAGGTCATCTGAATGCGAGCCTTGTACATGCTCGGGAGGTTTTTAAGGCTGCGATAGAGAACAATTCAGCCGGTATAATTTTACTTCATAATCATCCGAGCGGCAATCCGGAACCGAGTACTGAAGATATTGTATTGACGAAGAAACTTATAGAAGCCGGAAAGATTATGGATATTCAGGTAATAGACCATCTGATAATTGCAGGTGATAAATATGCGAGTTTTATTGAAAAACATATTATTTAAAATGAGAAAAGGCTCAAATGGACTTTATTTAGGGAATAAAATTATTATATTTCTATTACAAAATTCAAATCATCAATATAAAGGAGAAGTCAAATGATGAAAAGAATCATCAACTCTGCGCTCGTAGTTATCCTGATTGCAGGCATAATTGGATTTACCGGCTGCAGCGGGGTATCGGAAGAGCAAATGGCAGAACTGGAAGCGCTTCGCTCTGAAGTTAAAGCGCTAGAAAAAGAAGTAGGTTCGCTAAAGACGGAAAAAGCAGCAATAGAGAGAGAAATTGCAGAGAAAAATGCAAAACTTGATCAATGTGCAAAAGAGAAAGCTGAAACAAAGAAAAATCTCGAAAAAATCGGGATGTAATTAATTAGTTTATTAATGACGGAGGCTTAAATGAAATTTTACAAATTATTGTTAATGAGTTTTTTCGTGATGATTCTCTCTGTCAATCTCTTTGCGCAAGAAAAAGAAATGACGAAAGAGGAATGGCAGAATGAAATTAACCGGCTTACTGAAAGAAGAGTTGCCCTTACATCAGAATTGAATATGCTTAAAGCTGAGGTCGCTAACCTTAAGAAAATAAATTCTGAGCTGAAATTATATGATGATTGTGTAAACGAGTTATACGCGATGCTCGGCGCCAAAAAAGCCGATGTAGACAATTTCAGGAAGCAGCTTGCTGATTTGACATCCAAGATTGACGGGCGCGTGCCTGAAAAAGCGGATCGCCAGGCTGAACTTGATGCGATGAAAAAAAACAAAATAAGCGCCTTGCCTGAATTCTTCGATAAAGTTCATAATCAACTTCAAAGAAAACTGGATGCATGGGTCGAGGCTCCTAAAGAGATAAATTACACGGTTGTTAAGAATGACAATCTCTGGAACATTGCCAAGAAAAAAGATCATTATTCAAATCCATTTGCATGGCCGGTAATTTACAAAGCAAACAGAGACCAGATCAAAAATCCGGATCTTATCTTCCCAAAACAGATATTCAAAATTCCTAATCTGACTGAAGAGGAAAAATCGAAGTTCGATAAGATTAGAAGAAATTATAAACCGGCTCCACCTACCCAGACACAAGCTCCGGCTCCGGTTAAATAAGGATATCTGTTTTAGATTTGAAGTGAAATACTATTCTATAAATAAAGCC
>JBAYWA010000154.1:0-5127 GCA_041674325.1 Melioribacteraceae bacterium
GGTTACTATCGATCCGTAGCTTGCGCCCACCGGAGATTCGAAGAGACCGTTTGTTAGCCTGCCGGGCAGAAGCGCAACTATCTGATTTTTTTCAACGAACAAAAGGTGATCGAATCTGAATTTGCCGGGAGTATGGTAATCGAAAAATTTCTGAAGGTGAAACATTGTGCCGTTATTTGATTTGAGAACAAACCGGTCCCACTTTTCTTTCCATTCATCGGAATATTTAATCAGTTCCATTTCAATCCAGAAGAAGATTTTTCAAAAAAGGTTCTGCTAAAATAAACATTTTGTGGCTAACTGCTAATTGAGATTGGTCGGATGAGTAAGAAGTTGATTTCAATTTTCTTAAAACGTATAAGTGAACGAAATTATATGCGAATCACCCAGGCCGAATTTTACTGGAACATATGCGTAATCCAGATTAATTCCTTTCCAGTGTAAGCCGAATCCCGCCGAAACACTTCTGGAATCGTAACCGCCGGCATATCCGATTCGAATTGCAATAAGATTGTCGTATACGGCTTCTCCTCCAAAATGGAGATGGGAATCATCCTGCAATGTATATTTCTGAAATCCGGTAAGGAAAGTGAAATCAAGTCTGGAATTTATCAGCGAATATTCATAAGAGGCTCCTACCCGAAGATCGGTCGGAAGTTTTGTCGGCTCTTCCCTCAGTTCATTCATAGAACCTATATTTCTGACCGAGGCACCGAATGACAATCCATTAAAAGGTGTTAGGTAGGACGCGCCGAGATCAACACCATATCCGCCGGCATTATCGGAGAAAAGATTTTCATGAAGATATTTAAATGTGACACCAACATAGAAATTATTTACAGGTTCAAACGCAGTAGAAAGACTCCCCGCAAAATAGTGAGCGCTGAATTCCGATTCCGCTTCGCCCGGATTGGAGCGCACTTCAATACCTGTGATATTTGTTGTATTGATTCCGGCCGCAATCGGGATCCCTAAGATTGAAAAACTGCCGGCAAACATTTCTGAATTCAGATCGCTTAATAGCGAGTTATGAGTAAATGACAATTGGGTTTTACTATCGATTGCCAGCAGAGAGGGATTATAATTTAATGCTGTTAGATCATCAACGGCAATGACGCCCAAATCGCTCAAAGCAACGTTGCGGGCCCCGAAACCAAACTTAAGAAACGATAATCCCGCATTACCTGCCGATTGAGCTGAAATTGCGGAAGCAAACAGCAACAGGAATAAAATTTTCTTCATTTTCCCTTTCATATTAAAATGTAATATTGACGCCAATTATATGCTGATCACCTGGAGAATACGGTTCAAGCACAAATGCATAGTTTATTCCGATCGAAATGGAATTTATAGGATAAAAATATGAAAATCCCATTGACGGCCTTGCGGGAAAATCGGAATTGCTCAGGTTCACTTTGTCAATTCCGGCTCTCAGGAAAAAATTTTCATGGACGTTATACTCTCCGCCGGCGCGAAGGAAATTCGTTCCGCCATTACTATTCTCAAATTCAATTGCGGCTATGATCCCCGGATTATTAAATTTATATGAGAGTCCGATTTTTTTTATCAACGGAAATTGATCTTTCGAAATATTCCCGCTGGCTCCGAACAGCTTGCCGGTATCCCATTCATATTTGCTGTTAATATCCGAAATCATAAGAGAGAGAGTCATATTTTCATCAAGGAGATACAACGCGCCAAGATCAAATCCGAGACCGGTGGATGTAATGCTCTCATACAATTTATAATAGAAGAACTTGAATGCTATTCCGATCGATAGCTTCTCGGAAAATCTGTTGGCTACTGCAACGAAGAATTGATTCTCGCTGGTTGAGATCTCCCCGGACTTATTGCCCTGATTATCCCGCGCGTCGATCTTAGAAACACCTGCATTTATTATTCCCGCGCTTATACCGGCAACGGATCTGGGTTTTACTGTGCCGTCCGGATCTGTTTTTTTACCGAGCTCAAATCTTCTGGTATAATTTAGAAAATTAAGAGAGCGGTCTAAAGATAAAATTGAGTAGGAAGTCTGAAATGAATTCCCTTTCTGGAAAGGAGCAAGAGCTGGATTATAATATGAAACAAGGCTGCCGTCTATTACCGCTGACATCGCATTGCCCATTCCTATTCCGCGGGCGCCAAAACCCATTCTGCTGAATGATCCCGGCATGCTGCTAATATCCGATACGGCGGCTTGAGCCGAGATAACGGATGAAATAATTATCAACTGGAAAAATATTTTTTTCATCATCACATCAACACCATTATTTTCCCGAACAAAGGAGCTGAATCGCCAAGATCAATCCTGTAAAAATAAACTCCGTTGGGTACGATTTTACCGGATTCATCCTTTCCATTCCATAATTCGAGATGCTCGCTTTCCGCCGAACGCGTTGCATTTTGAATAACAGTACGGACCAGGTTCATTCCAAAATCAAAAATTCTTACTGTCACATCGGCCTGGCCGGAAGTTTTGTATTTAATTTTTACCCCTTCGGCATCGGGGGAGAATGGATTCGGGAATGCATAGGTTTCAGATGCGGAAGCCAGTTTTTCGGAGGCCAAAAACACCTTCCAATCTCCTGACCAGAATCCCGAAGTTTCATTTAATCTTGCCAATCCGTTATCAGAACCAAGCCAAATATCCGCTGAATTATTTTCTCTCCGGTTCACTTTTACCGCGAAGAATTTCTCAGTATTTAATCCCACATTTGTATTGTCATCGCGGATTTCCGGTGCGGCGATCCAGGTTATTCCGTTATTGGCAGACCTGTATACGCCTGTTTCAGATGCGGCAAAGATTTCAGCTCCAGAATAATTGTCAGTTGGTCCCGAATATTTGAATCCGAAATCCCTTGCCTTCTCTCCGCTCAGATAAACCGCCCAATTATCACCGCCGTCACGGCTGACACTCACGCCCCAGAATTCAGTCTGCCCCTCAGCTTTCCAGGTAGCTGCCCAGATCGAATTATCATAATCGTTTTTTTCAAGTGCCCAGATATAATTGCCCGAAATTGGATTGGCCTGATTTGTATGATTAAATTTAATCCAGCTCACACCGCCATCAGTTGATTTATTGATCCCTCCCGCAGTTCCGACTAGTATTGTGTTGTCGTCAATTGTCAGAATGGAAAAAGCTCTGTGATTCAGATTGATCGCGGGATCGTATTTAAATGTCAAAACGTCTGCAGGTTTAATAGAATCCAGATTATCCGGAGGCAAAAGAATTTTCTGCCAGGTTTTCCCCATATCCTGAGATTTTCTTAATCCCCCTGCCTTTGCCACATACCAGATTGAGCCGGATGTGAATGCAATATCATATATAAAATTTTCCTGAGGCACAGTCGTAGGATTCGTTTTAATCCTGTTATCGCCGTAAACCATCACTGTATCTGTTGTTTTATCCAGTGGCTGGTCTATTTCATTCCATGTGGTACCGCTATCGGTAGTATATTTCAAACCGCTTCCGACACCAATTATAGATCCGCTTACATTCTGAGGATGCCATGTTCCTGCCCAGATTGTTCCGTTATAATAACCGACCGAGGAAACACTCTCACCACCGAAAACTTCGTTCCCATAGTTTGTCCAGCTCTCCCCGTTATCAGTCGATTTGCTCATTCCTTTGGAAGTGGCAAGAAGTATCAGATTATTATTAACAAAAATCCGTTCTATCGTGTTGCTTATAGGCGTCTGATCGGAAATTTTTGACAAGCGCTTCTCGCCGATTGAATAATCGGAAGGAATTCTCTGTGCAAATAACAAAGAAGAGAAAAAAAGTATAAAATATACTGCGTGAGATTTTTTCATTAATTCACTGTCACATTTTGTGCTAATGTATTGCTGATTTTATTGCCAAAATCTTTCGAGTTAAATTCAAACTTCCACGATCCTGTTGGAGCCGTAGCTCCAAAAGAATTCTTAAATGAATATATTCCATCACCCGCTGCCAGGTCCCCGTAATTCGGATCACCATTATCAACCATCAGGAAAAAGTCGCTGGCGCCGTTCATTACTTTCGAACCGTCGGGACGAAACAGCTTAAAATAAACCTGCATTATATCCGCCTGACCATTCGGATCCGAGACTACAAGAGAGAATATAAATGATTCGGCCCTGTTAACCGATGATTGGAGGATCAGATTCGAAATTAGAGGGGCATAGTTGACCTGGAGGTTATCAAAAATAAATAGATGTGTTCCGACCTTTGTCAAATTATCAGGCGCCTGCTGAATATTGTTTTCCACATAAAATTCAATCTGATAGTTCCCGTTGGGTTTCAATTTTCCCATAACGAACCTTGCGGAGTAGGTCCCGTCATCTCTGGCCATATCACCGTTGGCGATCTGATTACCGTCATCATAAAGAGTGATCTGATCCGCGATTTTCAGGTTCCCGTCAATTGAGCTAACTTTACCCCAGACACGACCGATAAATTGAGTATTAATGATTTTCAATGAAACTACAACGGTTGAATCGTTCGAACGGTATGTTACCGAAGATGGTGCTGAAATTGATGCTACACTGTAATTGATAATCTGAGATTCTACAATGCCGTCCGGAATTTTTTCGCACGAAATAAAAATTGCAGAAACAAGGGAGATTAACAAAAATTTATTCATTTTATAAAGAAGTGTAATGTGACGGTGATTCGGACTATTCAATTTCTTATGGGGCTGTGATATAAAAGAAAACATATAGAATAATTGCCAATTTTATGGTTAATGATCATTAAAAAAAATCGTAGCAATCTTTTCTATACACTTTCCCTTTTTCTTGATATCAAATTAAAAGATGTTTAATTAAAGAGTCAAGTCAATTTTCCCCTCTCTTTTATAAAGAGATAAGAAAGGGGGTCGGCGTAAACGACAGGATAAAGATCAGAATTGCTATATACCCCAGTATTTTTCTGCCGGTCCCCAATTCTTCGAAGTAATAAACCGGCGGGTGTTTAACTTTTATTATGAAATAAAGTATGGCTGACCAGAACAACCATCCGCTCCAGCCGAAATTAAGATCAAGATTAAATATTGGATTAATAACACCCAGCAGTCCGAGAACAATCAGGACTATCAGTGAGATGCTTGCAATCGCTTCCTGCTTTTTTGTGTTGAACATACTGTA
>JBAYWA010000155.1:0-5110 GCA_041674325.1 Melioribacteraceae bacterium
GTCATCATGTGGCTGCGGCGCTTGTAGGAACTTTTCTGGGCGTGCTTCTCGCTTACGGATTCATCAATCCGATGTCTGCTAATCTCGCTCTTATTCTCGAAGAAAAAGCACAGGATCTGCAGATAATTAAAACTTTTATTCTGGCTTATGCTAAAGGAAATCCTCCTTTTGTCGCGGCGGAAATTGCGAGAAGAACAATCTTTTCCGATGAACGTCCTACTTTTGCCGAACTCGAATCATTCCTGAGGGGGAAGAAAGAGTAATGGTAGAAGATGGAAATGAAGCCACACCGGTAATAAAAAAAATTAAAAAGTCGCACGGCGGACATCACGGCGGAGCGTGGAAGGTCGCTTATGCGGATTTTGTTACGGCGATGATGGCCCTCTTTATTGTTCTGTGGGTGCTAAGTCAAAAACCGGAAGTGGTTGAAGCTGTGGCTGGCTACTTTAAAGACCCGGTTGGTTTTTCAACAAAGAGTAAAGTCCTTATAGAAGGTAAAGCCAATCCTGTCCCAGGACTTAGTATTAAAGAAGAGATGGAAAGTCATGAAGCTGAAAAAATGGAACTTGAAAAACTGGGTGAAAAATTGAATCAGGAATTAAGATCTGATACTCATCTTATGGGACTGGCGGATCAGGTGAAAATTGAAATTGTGAAAGAGGGCCTAAAAATTGAATTGACCGATTCGGAAAAAGATGTTTTTTTTGAGATAGGGACATCGGAGATGAAGAGCAATGCTATGAGATTAATTCAAAAAATCGGCGGCGAAATTTCTAAAATTCCAAATAAAATAATTGTGGAAGGACATACAGATTCTAGGCAATACAATAATATCGGCACAGGTTATACAAATTTTGAATTGAGTTCTGAACGCGCGCTTTCTGCCAAAAGAGCTCTGGTAGGCGGCGGTCTGCAGGAAAAAAAGATTGACGAAGTACGCGGTTACGCAGATACCCGCTTAAGAAATGAAAAGGATCCGCTTAGCTTTATAAACAGAAGAATAAGCATTACGGTGAAATTTAATAAGTAATGGAAAATATTAATAAAATATTGATAATTGAGGACGACCAGTTTCTGCAGGATCTTTATCGTATATTTTTTAAAAAACTGGGTGCCGAAATTATTGTTACCGAAGATTCAGATGAAATTCTGGAATTGGTGGGCAAAGGGGAAATCGGGTTGATTATTATGGATGTTAATCTCCGCAATACAAACCTTAATGCCAAGAGGATAGACGGAATTCGCTTTTCGCGCTATATTAAAGAACAATTCCATGCGTTGCATATTCCTATTTTGTTAGTCACGGCTTATCCTCTCTCCAGTTTCTCCGATAATCTCCTTGAGGAAAGTCTGGCTGATGATTACCTTTTAAAACCGATAATCGATTACAACCAGCTGATAGAAAAAATTAATAACTTAATAAGCATAAAAATATGAAAGATTCAGTACTCATTGTTGAAGACGAAAAAGATACGCGTTTCATTCTGGAGAAACTTCTATCGCGTAACAGTTATGAGGTGGTAAGCGCGGTTAACGGACAGGAAGCGCTTGAAGTCTTAAAAACTTTCTCCCCTAAGGTAATCCTTGCCGATTGGACTATGCCGGTTCTGGATGGATTGGCACTCTGTAATATCCTTAAGAATGACGAACGGCATAAACTCATCTATTTCATAATTCTTACCGCACGCTCTTCATTGAAAGATAGAATTATGGGCCTGGATGTGGGAGCCGACGATTTTTTGATTAAACCGGTCGAGAATCAGGAATTGCTTGCCCGTATCCGCTCGGGAATAAGAATTTTTAATCTTCAGAGCGAGTTGCGGAACATAGAACACTCGAAGGCCGTGATTGAAATGGCTTGCACAATCGGACATAAAATAAATAATCCGCTCAGCAGCCTGGTTTTATCAATGAAAAATATCGAAACTGAGATGGCGCAGCAGGATAAATCGCGTTACGCAGAGGATCTCTCATCTGTTAACGAGTCCATTGAGAGGATTAAAAAGTTTGTAAACGAGCTAATTCATCTGGAAAATCCGGAAGTTGTAAATTACACCGGAGAAAAACAGATGATTAAAACAAACTAAGTAAAGAAGTTGCCTTTTCCTTCGATAATAATACGGAGGAGTAGGCATGTTAGAAAAAATCGTAAATATTTCTGCCGGATCAGACTATAAGCAGTCGTCAAAACCGGGCAGATACTCAAAGGTTTCGCGCTACATAAGTGAATACCATCCGGCCGGGAATGATTCCATCTCCCTCTCGCCCGCCACCGGATTTCTATCCATACTCGGCTGGAAACTCAAAAAAATAAGATCCGATAAAGAATTAATCCAAGTGGAATTTACTTTCGACGATCTGGATTTCTCCACCACGCTCAATCCAAACGAATTTTATCAGCTCCACCGATTTGAATATATCATTAAATATCTGCTCGGTAACTACCTCGGTTCTTCGGAACTGACAGTAAGAATTGCTTCATTTCTCGATGCGGATATTTCTGAAAATAACCGCGTTAAGGTCAATCTGCCCGAAATTAAAAATTTTCTGGAATTGATCTATTCGTCACTTGGGCACAAATCGAATCTCTCTTCCGATTTATTTGAAGTTCAGAAAACTTTTTCGGAGTCGGAGAGCAGGCTTATCTCCGAGTTCAATTATATAAATAAAAATTTAATCGGATTTCTCGAGAAATACCTTTCAACAAAAATGAATTTCAAGATGGAGCAGAACGAAAACCACGGGAGATTGGAATTGAATTCTCTTCATATCAGGAAATTTTGAAAAATGAATAATTCAATCTCTCCAAAATACAATGTTTTGAATGCCGGATCAGATTTCCAGGTGTATACAGAGCTGCCCAATAATAATCCTCTAGTTTTGGTGGACGGCAGAATGAAGATCGCCTATTGTAATGATGCCTTTAAGGAGTTTTTCGGAATCGGTCCCGGCGAAGATATTCTGCAAGTAAATTCCAATCATGAATTTGTAAACCTGATGAAGGGCTTCAGCGAAAGCCGTTATAAAAATATTTCACTGGACCTAAATCTTTCTTCTCAAAAGGATTCTGAAATAAGGAACTATTCGGTAAGTGTAGAACGCGTTCTGCTGGATGCCGGACAATTTTTTGTTCTTACAATCGAAGCGCTAGTGTGGAGAAAAAAACTTGAAGATAAAATAAATTCTCTGCATAACGCGCTGGATCATGGTAATGTGCCGATATTAATTCTTGACTCAAAACAGAGAATAACGTATGCCACTCATTCTTTCGAAACGCTACTATCCAAAGAGATCGATAATATTTACCATAAGGACCTGGCCGCAATATTCGCCGATAAATTAAACGCGAACGAACTCAGCGAACTCAGGTCAGCTTTCGAAAATCTGATGCCCTGGAAAAAGCTGGTCCCCTTTGTCAAGAGAACTCCTGTAAATTACTGGGAATTTTCTCTTAATCCGGTTATATCAAATGAAGGAGTGCAGCCCAGCTATATTCTAATTGCCAATGATCTTACCGAACATATTAATCAGACAAAAGCAATAGAGAGATCGGAGCGCAAACAAAGGCTGATAATAAATAATATTTCCGACCTTCTTCTTATTATTGAAAATATAGGGACAACCGTTCTTTTCGAAAACGCGAACGATAATTTTTGCAGGACATTCGGACTCGATAAAGACAGAATATTCTCGAGAAAAATAGATGATTTTATTCCCGGTGAACTTGTTGATAAAATATATGAATCGATAAAACTACTTACGAAAAACAGTGCGCCTTATAAAGAGTTCAGTTTCAGGGATTCATCTGCGCGCGATTATTCGTGTAAAATAAACAGCATAGCGGAGCCTGAGCAGCACTCGATGATATACATCCTCACTATGAAAGATATCACCGACGAGGTCCTATATCAGGAACAGCTTAAAAGAGCATATCAGAAAGAGATGCTTCTTAACAAGATGAAATCCGATTTTCTGGCTAATATGTCGCACGAAATCAGAACGCCGTTTAACGCAATTGTCGGTTTCTCCGAAATTGTGGATGAAAGTATTGAAACGGGTGATATCGAATCTCTGCAGGAACTTATGGATTCGATGAAAGAAGTCCTTGGTCGGGCTGTGAATCTTTTCACAAACATAGTTGAAGTCTTCCAGATCGAAGCCGGCGAAGTTGAATTGGATAAAGTTGATTTGAATTGCAACCATGTTATCAGAAATGTTTATCAAAAACTGCATAACGACGCAGCCAGGAAGAATCTAGAATTTTGTCTGGAAGTTGATGAGATAGACTGCCTCATAGAAACTGACTGGGTGAAATTCGAAAAGATCATCTTCTCTCTGGTCGATAATTCAATAAAATATACAGAACAGGGCCGTGTTACGCTGACCAGCAGAAATTGGGGGAACAGAATCGAAATTCTGATAACCGATACAGGTCTCGGCATAGAAAAAAATGATATTCAGCGGCTACTGAAACCTTTTACTCAGGAGGTTGAAGGTTATACACGCCCATTCGAAGGCGCGGGATTGGGCCTTACGCTGGCCTATAAGCTGACAAAATTGCTGAATGGTAACTTTGAAATAACAAGTGAAAAAAATAAAGGCACTACTATTTCTTTAACGTTTCCGGTGAGTGATTAAGCGATGGCTCTTGTAATGGAAAAATACAGCCAGAGTGCTATTGGTACGGACGCCAACATTTCCAAGTTCTACCGATTGGCAAAAGACCATTTCCAGATAAGTGTCAAAAACGATTATGATTTTATCAATGGAGTGAAAGAAAGTATCAGGTTTTTCTCGCTTGATCTTCCTTCCGAAATAAAAGAGATATTCATTCCTTATAACGAAGCCCCTATATTCTGGATCTACGAATCATCGCTTCTCAGTCAACTTGAGGAGTTCATGAAATTTAATCTTGTAAAGGGGTCTTATGCCGAAGTTCATAAATCGATAAAAGATAATTATTCAAAGTGGGTTACCACTAAATTAAAAAGCGAAAAAGATTATTATGCTACACTTACAATCAATTTTATTGAACGGGATATTAATAAGCATAATATTTTTAAACTGATTATTAAAGCAATCATATATACATATCAGAGCAGCTTTTATA
>JBAYWA010000156.1:0-5086 GCA_041674325.1 Melioribacteraceae bacterium
GAAATGAATCGTGCGGCGGTCATTTCAGAGAGGAATATCAGACTCCTGAAGGTGAAGCATTGAGAAACGATGAAGAATATGCTTACGTGGCAGCCTGGGAGTTTGAACAAGCGGGCAAATGGAATCTCAACAAAGAACCTCTTGAATTCGAAAGTGTCAAATTAGCTACAAGGAGTTATAAATAATGGAACATAAAAAAATCAATTTAACTCTTAAGGTATGGCGTCAGCCGAATGTGCATTCGAAAGGAAATTTCACCGATTATAAAGTCTCCGTCTCTCCCGACTCGTCTTTTCTTGAGATGCTGGATGATATTAACAATGATCTCGAAACAAGAGGGCTGGAACCGATCACTTTCGAGAGTGACTGCCGTGAAGGAATCTGCGGAACATGCGGACTGGTTATCAACGGTCAGCCCCACGGCCCGATTCCAAGGATTGCCACATGTCAGCTTCATATGCGGAATTTCAAGGAGGGGGATACGATTTTTGTGGAGCCGTTCCGCGCAAAAGCATTTCCGATAATTAAAGATCTGATGGTGGACCGATCGGCAATGGATAGAGTTATGGAGGCCGGCGGATTTATTTCAGTAAATACTCTAAGCGTTCCCGACGGTAATGCCATTCCTATTCCAAAAGATATCGCATCGGAAGCAATGGACGCGGCTTCCTGCATAGGATGCGGAGCTTGTGTAGCTGCCTGCAAGAATGCTTCTGCCATGCTTTTCGTGAGCGCTAAAGTATCCCAGTTCGCTCTTCTTCCTCAGGGTCAGCCGGAGCGCTATCAGCGTGTTGAATCGATGGTGAAAGTGATGGATGAGTACGGATTTGGCAGTTGTTCCAATACTTATGCCTGCGAAGCCGAATGCCCTAAAGGTGTATCGGTAAAAAACATCGCACGTATGAATCGCGAGTATTTCATGGCAAAAATCAAATCCCCTAATATCGAATCCTGATCTTAATCGGATCTTATTCTGTTTGAAAATCCCGGCTAATTAAGTCGGGATTTTTTTATCCCTTTTTGGTATACTTAGTTTGGTTTCTTTCCGGCTTGGTATAAAATCGATGAGAATCTTGAAATCCTCATACTCACAATAAAAGAATCTGATGTTTGAACGGGAAATTAAATTTATATACGATTTCAATCTGAATAAGGTTAACCGGCTCGGTCCTTATTTCACATTTGAACAATTGCTCGCTTCAGATATTCACCCGGCAATCCTTCAGTACATTTCTGCCGAAATCGACTACCTTATATATGAGGACAGACAGAAACTTCTAAAAAACTCACTATTTGATTATTCGGGTGAAAAGATTTCTTTTCACTTCAACCAGATTTCCGAAGAAGTGAAAAAATCAAAGCGCTTTGCACAGGAATATATTGCAAAACTTATCCTTCACGCCTCCTCTTTTACGATAAATTATCTTGCAAGACCGAAATGGACATTGACAAAATTCGTATTTGACGAGGAGAACATTAAATCCACAAACGATATTAAACAGATCCTCAATTATGTTTACTATTATAAATATGTCAATAAAATTCTGATTTCATATATAAACTCAAAAAAAATTCTTTCGATGAACTCGAACGAATTTGAAGATCTTCTTAACAAAGCAGATAAACTCGGAGTTGAGGCATACCTCCCCTCTATTCTTGAAAATGCCCTTAAATCAATGGGAGAATTTTTCAATATAGGAGAGATACAGAAAACTAAAATCCCGTTGGCCGCGGTTGAAATGTTTCTGGAGGAGAAGGAGCTTTTTAAACATCTTCAGAAGGCAGGCGAAATCTTCGGTGGTGAAGAGGGGGTCAAGTTTAATATTGCAGACTATCAAAAAGTATTTAAAAATATTATTCAGGAAAAAGAAGAGCTGATTCCTGAACCCGAAGAACAGGCAGTGCCGGATATTGTGGTCGAGGAAAAGTTAGAAAAAGAACCGGAACATCTTTCGGAACTGGAATCTGAACATGCGGGACTTGAGGAAATTAAGGAAAAGATTGTAGAGCGGGCCGTGGATGAGCCGGTTTATGAAGCCAAGGAGAGCGATGCCGATGAAAATTATGAAGAAGATGAAACAGAAGAAGACGAATTGCCGGATCAGGAGATAATTATTGCGCCTCCGTTGAAATTCAGAATTAAGATAAATGAGGACAGCAGGATTGAACCGGTATCCGGAGAAAATGGAGAAGAGATAACCGGAGAGATGGAAAATGATGATGAAGATGAGCAGTCATATGAACCGGAGGATGAAGAGATTTTAGAGAACAAACCCGATGAGATTGAATTGGATGAGGATGAATCCGCTTCGGATTCAAACGAATCCAAAACGAATTTTCAGGAGGAACTTAATTTAGCCAAAATGAATTTTGAAGAGATTGATGAGGACGATAAGAGTTTTCTTCAATCCCTTCACGATGAGAATGAAACTCCGGCATCGAAAGATCAAGAATTGGAAGAAGATGAAAGCAGCGATCGGTCTGTAGAAGAATTTGCTAATCAGGCTAATGACACAGCAGAAAGCGGAATTGGGAGGAAAGAATCGGAATGGCCATTTTATCTTGCGGATAAGAGAGACACCGTTTCTGATTCCGGGGATAACAGCGAATCCGATCAGCAGACGGGGATGGATATGACAGAAATTCTTGAACATAAAGAGATGACAAAAATCATTGAGGTAATATTCGACTACGACATTGAAGATTTTGCGAATACTCTCGATGAGATAACAAACTGCAAAAATGAAGATGACGCGCACGTTGTAATAAATGAAACTTTAAGAAACAGACACGTCAGCCGCGAATCCAAAGAAGCGGAAGTATTTAGATCAATTATTTCGGAATATTTTAACAAAAAGTGAAAATATGTTTATAGACTATGCTAAAATTTATATCAAAGCCGGCAACGGCGGCAACGGCGCTGTAGCTTTCCGACGTGAAAAATATGTCCCCAAAGGGGGGCCGGCAGGCGGCAACGGCGGCAACGGCGGAAGCGTAATTTTTAAAGCCGATCCGAATCTTACAACGCTTCTGGATTTTCAGTATAAACGAAAATATCTGGCGGAAGACGGAGATCCCGGCGGCTCTTCTTTAAAAGACGGCAAAAGCGGAATGAACATAACTATTCGTGTGCCGGTCGGTACAACTATTAAAGAAGAAGGGAGCGAGACTATTATTTTTGACCTCGACGTTCCGGATAAGGAATTTGTTGCTGTTAAAGGAGGCAAAGGAGGGAAGGGAAACAGCAATTTTGCTACACCTTCACATCAGACACCCCGTTTTGCCGAGGACGGAAAACCGGGTCCGGAAAAATTTGTTGTGCTCGAATTAAAACTTATAGCGGATGTCGGCCTGGTCGGATTTCCCAATGCGGGAAAATCCACGCTGATCTCCGTTATCTCCGATGCCAAACCGAAAATAGCGGATTATCCGTTTACTACTCTTGAACCGAATCTCGGCATTGTAAGGTATAAGGATTTTAAGAGTATAACCGTCGCGGATATTCCGGGAATCATTGAAGGAGCGCATCTGGGGAAGGGATTGGGCCTGAAATTTTTACGGCATATTGAACGTACAAAAATTCTTCTTCTCATGATTGATATCTCATCGGAAGATTATGCGGCGGATTATAAAACTCTCCTAGCCGAACTTAATCAGTATTCAAAAGTTTTGAGTAAAAAGAAAAAAATACTCGCTTTTACCAAATCTGATCTGATTGAATCCTCGGAATTAAAGAAAATTAAAAAGAGAAAAATCCGCGGTTACGATGGCCCGATACTGATCATCTCATCCGCAACCAAGTACGGTATTCCCGAATTATTAGATGAGTTATGGAAGCAGTTAAACGATTAAGCAGAAGCGTTTATACAATTCAACTCATTCTTTTTATTCTTTTAACAACTGCAGCCGTGTTTATAGGAGTGAGTTTAGGGCCCGTTAAGATTGGTCTTGCGGATATTTTCAATTCATTCTTCCAGAGCAATTCAGATCAGACGATAACCAAAATCATATTTGAAATCCGGCTTCCACGTGTCTTGTATGCCGTGGCTGTGGGAGGCGGACTCTCGATTGCCGGAGCTGTATTTCAGGCGGTGCTGATGAACCCGCTTGCCGAGCCGTATATCCTTGGCATCTCGAGCGGAGGCACATTTGGGGCAGTTCTGTCTTTCTTAATAGGAACTTCATTTCTGGGCACTCAGTTATTTTCTTTTACCGGCGCACTTCTGGTGATGATTATTGTATTTATTCTGGGAAAACAATTCGGCGAACTTGAACCCAATGTTCTTCTGCTTACCGGCGTAATGGTCGGGGCGTTTTTCTCCGCTTCCATTCTGCTTATGATGACTCTGCTTAACGACTCATTAAGAACCGCAGTTTTCTGGCTGATTGGTAATTTATCCATCGCCGATAAAGATAATCTGAAATTTGTGCTTCCGGTAACTTTTGCGGTATCATTTCTTCTGATGATTAATTCCAACAAATATAATCTGCTTAGCATGGGAGCGGATTCTGCAAAGCAGGTGGGCTTAAATACATCACGTTTCAAAAATTATACTTATCTTTTATCGAGCATAATGATCGGAACACTGGTCTCCGTAAGCGGTATTATCGGATTTGTAGGATTGCTTGTCCCCCATCTATGCCGTATGCTCTTCGGAGTGGACAACAGGATAGTTCTGCCGGCTTCGTTTTTCATCGGGGCAACCTATCTGATACTATGCGACACCGTGGCGCGTACAATAATCGCCCCTTCGGAACTCCCGGTAGGCGCGGTTACCGCCATCATCGGAGCGCCAATTTTTATCTACCTGCTGAGAAAAAGGTTTACAATATTTTAATTGAGAGGAGAAATTATGAAAAATAGAACAACCAAAATATTAATCGGGATTCTGATTTTTATAGTAGGAGCTTGTTCTGCGGGACTAAATATCTTCTCGGAACAGGATGAAGTAAATTTCGGAATGCAGATGGATCAGGAGATCAGAAAAAATCCAAAAGAGTACCCTATCTATTCGGGAAATCCCGCTGTTAAAGATTATATAGACAAGAAAATATTCAGGGAAGTGCTTGCGTCTCCGCAGGTCGC
>JBAYWA010000157.1:0-5073 GCA_041674325.1 Melioribacteraceae bacterium
AATCATGGATTCTTTCGAGAACGAGAAGATCCTCTCTGGAAAAATTCTCAAACGTATCAAAGGCGGTATGGTTGTCGATCTCATGGGTATCGAAGCATTCCTGCCGGGTTCGCAGATTGATATCCGCCCCGTACGCGATTTTGATGCGTTCGTAGGGCAGACTATGGATTTCAAGATTGTGAAAGTAAACGTTCCTACTGAAAATATAGTAGTATCTCACAAAGTGCTCATCGAAGAGACTATCTCCGATCAGCGTAAGGAAATTCTTGATAAGCTTGAAAAAGGACAGATTCTTGAAGGTACCGTTAAAGCAATCACGGATTTCGGCGTATTCATCGATCTCGGCGGCGTAGACGGACTTGTTCATATTACAGATCTTAGCTGGGGAAGAATTAATCATCCCAGCGAAGTTGTTAAGCTTGATGAGAAGATTAAAGTTGTTGTTACTGATTTCGAAATGGAACGTAAGAGAATTTCGCTCAGCTTGAAACAGCTCTTACCGCATCCGTGGGAAAAAATAGAAGATAAATTGAAAATCGGCGATAAAGTAGCCGGCCGTGTTGTTTCTTTAACCGATTACGGCGCTTTCATCGAGATCGAAAAAGGTATAGAAGGATTAATTCATATCTCCGAAATGAGTTGGACACAGCATATAAGCCATCCGTCCCAGTTTGTTTCTATGGGTCAGGTTGTTGAAGCCGTTGTATTAAGCCTCGATAAAGATGATAAGAAAATCTCTCTCGGTATGAAACAGCTTACACCGGATCCGTGGTCGGACCTTCTGAAAAAATATCCGGTTGGATCACAGCATCAGGGTATAGCGCGTAATCTTACTAACTTCGGCGTGTTCGTTGAGCTTGAGCCGGGTATAGATGGATTAGTTCACATCTCCGATCTTTCGTGGACAAAGAAAATCCGCCACCCCGGTGAAGTCGTCAAAAAAGGCGATAAGATAGATGTAGTTGTGCTTGGTGTTGATACTGATTCAAGAAAGATTTCTCTTGGACATAAACAGATTAACGAAAATCCATGGGAAAATTTTGAGAAAGAGTATGCGGTTGGAAAGAAAGCTGAGGGTAAAATCGTCAGAATAATCGAAAAAGGATTAATTGCCGAATTGTCGCTTGGCGTGGACGGATTTATTCCTGCCACACAACTTTCAACATCGAAAATCAAGAATCTTTCTTTCTGCTTCCCAATTGGGACCAAACTGGAAATGAAGGTTGTTGAGTTCGATAAAGAGAACAAGAAAATTGTTCTTAGCGCTCTTGCCGCATTAAAAGAAAAATCTGATGAAGATATTGCTAAATATATTGCCGAATTTAAGCTCGAAAAGGTTACTGTTGAAGAGATTAAAACAGCCGACGCGGGCAAATTCGATTCATCCGACTTCAATTTATACGAAGACGCAAAACCTCAGTCGCACAGAGAATCTAATGCTGTAGCTGCTGATGCTGAAAAGAAAGAAACAAATTAATTGGCTTTGAGCAATTAGCTTAAAGCTTATAGCAGATTAGATTGGGCTGTATTTAATCAGATATGTCATTATGTTTGAATTAAATGCAGCCCTTTTTATTATATGAATTATTAATTGCAAGTATTATCTGTTCTGATCCTGATCTCACTCCGTTTAAGATCAAGATTATAAAAAAGATAGGGATTATGATCAATAGAAAGATTAAAAGGCTTTAATGGCGTCCAAAGTAGCATTCCATACTTTAGGTTGTAAGCTCAACTTTTCGGAGACCTCTACGATCGGCAAGCAGTTTCTTAACCGGGGATTTGATATTGTTGATTATAGTGAACATGCCGATGTTTATGTTATCAATACCTGTACTGTAACGGATAATGCCGACCGCGAATGCAGGCAGGTTGTACGCCGTGCGTTGAAAAATAATCCCGATGCTTTTGTAGTTGTAACAGGCTGCTATGCCCAGTTGCGGCCCGAAGAGATTGCAAAAATCGACGGTGTAGATGCGGTACTCGGGAGCAATGAAAAATTTAATTTATTCTCCTATCTGGAAAATTTTAATAAGAAAGAATTGTCGTGCATTCACGTCTCACCCACCGAGGAGTTAAATTCATTCAATCCATCCTATTCCTCGGACGCAGATAACCGGACGAGGGCTTTTTTCAAAGTTCAGGACGGATGCGATTATAAATGCTCCTTCTGTACAATTCCGCTTGCAAGGGGAAAAAGCAGAAGCGCCAAGCCGGATGAAGTGATAAGTGAATTTAAAGAACTTCTGAAAGCGGGATATAAGGAAATTATTCTCACCGGCGTCAATGTGGGTGATTATAGTTCTACGCATAATCTTGATCATAATCTAAATCCAGCTCCAATGCCGGACGTTGATTTGTATTCCTTGTTAAAACAAATGCTTGAAGTTGAAGGCGATTACAGAATTCGGATCAGTTCTATTGAACCGAATCTTCTCACGGATGAAATATTGGAATTAACGGCAAATGATGCCAGAATGTGCAGCCATTTTCACATCCCGCTTCAAAGCGGAAGTTCCATAATTCTGAAACTTATGCAGAGAAGATATACTACCGATGATTATAAAAACCTTATTGCGAAGGCTCATAACAAGATTGCCGGTCTCGGGGTTGGAGTTGATGTAATAGTTGGATTTCCGGGAGAAACGGAGGATGACTTTCTGGAAACTTACAGTTTTCTGAGAGAACTGCCAATCTCATATCTCCATGTTTTTACATACTCGGAGAGACCGAATACAAAAGCAATCAGCATGCCGGGGCAGGTGGAAATACTTGAGAGGAAAAGACGCGGCAATATGCTGAGAATTTTAAGCGAGAAGAAGAAACATGAATTTTATGAGAGCATGATCGGGCGTGAATTAATTGCACTGTTTGAATACGAAAACCATGATGGATTTATGAAAGGATTTTCATCAAACTATGTAAGAATTAAAACACTATACAATTCGGAAATAATTAATAAATTTGTCCCTGTGAAAATAACGGAGGTTGATGAGAGCATTTGTACAGCAGAGGATTTATCAAATAACAATCATTAAAATTATACCGGAATGAAAATGAAAAAAATAATCTCTCTACTTGTACTGATTTCATCAATCGTCTCAGCGCAGATACCGCAGACAAAAAGTCTTGCAGAATTGAAACAACTCGCAGCCTCTTCCGGCAATCATCCGTCTTCAATCAGCCATCTTGTATCAGGCATCAAGTATCCAGAATCTAGTATCCAGTATCCTGCATTCAGTAAAAAGAGCCCCGCGCTAGCGATTCTGTATTCCATGCTATTGCCCGGCATGGGAGAACTTTACGCGGAGAGCTACAGCAGCGGAAAATACTTTACTATCGCCGACGGAATTTTATGGGGCACTTTTGCCGGATTTACTATTTACGGAAAACAGCAGGAAGGTAACTACAAATCGTTCGCTCAATCCAATGCGGGTGCTGTTGTCAACGGCAAGGATTCGGAATATTTTGCCAATCTTGGAATCTATCAGAGCCTTGATGAATACAACCAGGCGATGGAATTAAACAGACGTTTCGATAAAACATACAACCCCGCTACTCATTACTGGAATTGGACAAATCCGGACCAAAGAAAAGAGTACCGTGAAATCTGGACTACGAGCGAATCTGCATATACAAATGTAAGATTTGTTGTAGGCGCGTTAATAATCAACCGTGTTATTAGTGTAATCAATGCAATAAGACTTGTATCGAATCACAACAAAAATTTCTCAGAAGAATTAAGTTGGAATATTTATATGGATGTTGAAGATAATACAGCGATCCCGAATCGTTTATCACTTAATTTTGTCACAAGATTGTAGGTCGCTAATGAATTCAATCTCAGAAATATATTTTTTTGCTTGCAAATGGACTCTGCTGGATTATAGTTATGGCCATTTTCTCTAGAATTGAAAGATAATCCTCTTTTGAAGGTACATCTATAAGTTTTATGTTTTGTGATATTCTACCGAATGCGGCAATTTTTCCTCTTCTATTATCCCATAATTCATATTCTATCCCTGCATTAATCCTGTATGAAGATTGGGTTCCCCTTCCTAAACCATCACCTTTCTCAATGTAATTTTTATTAAAATATACATCTGTAAAAAGGGCAAGATAATCCGGTTCGTCGTTCTTGGAAACAGTTTTTATCTCTGATGGTAGATAAAGATCAAATTTAGATGAGTTGTCGATTTGTAAAAGTTGATGAGTTAATTTGAAATCTCTCAATACAATATCCTTATCGGCGCGGCTAAATTTTGCTTGAGAATTGTCTGAAAGCAACTGAGAAATATAGTTATCAAATAACTCCATTTCCCGAGTGGAGATCGATTTTTTCTCTCTATTTCTTCTGTCGATAAGTTTCTCCCGCTGCTCTATATCCAGAATCTGTGAAATGGCTGGGATAACTAAAACTTTTATATTCGATTCATTTCTGTTCTTATACTCAGGATCAATGTGCTGGAACTGTGAGGAGGTTGAGCAACCGGAGAATAAAAGAGAATGAAAGAATAATAGCGCCAAAAATTTAACACACTTATCGGTATAGCGGAAGTACATCTTTAAGCCCTTGTTTTTATGAAGAAAATATTATAATTATAAATTTATTTGTTAAGTGGAAAATACAGCCATTAATAAAAAATCTATTCTTAAGGATCAATCCAATCTTAAGTCCCGTGGTTCCGGTTGATTGTCCGGACAAAAAAAGGCTGCCTGAATCGGCAGCCTTTTTGAATAACACTTAACTCACCTTTCTATAGAGGAGGCAAATTTGGATTTGCGTTTCTTTCATTACGTGGAATAGGCATATATCTCCAAACGTTTCCGGCAATATGCCAGGCTCCAGTCCTGTGCTGATCCATCAATCTGGTCCCCTGAACAAATAATTCTTTATCGCGTTCAATCATTACTCCGTCAAGATCGATTGATGCTAACGGATCCAGACTATGAGAAGCCCTAACCGCATTTACCAAGGTTAGTGCGTTGCCGGCACCATTTCCTCTTAAGGCACATTCGGCAACCATCAGGTTGTTCTCCTGCCAGGTCATGATAGGGAAGTTATTGAATTTA
>JBAYWA010000158.1:0-5045 GCA_041674325.1 Melioribacteraceae bacterium
GAATGCAAACGAACAGTTAATTGTTGAGTTGTATTCTAAGTAATTAAAAAATTATTAAAGAGGATACTAAATGAGCTATCCATTTATAAAAATGCCTGAAGGCGTTGTTCTCGATGACTCATCCAGCAGCGAGAATTTTGGAAGATTTGTTGTTCAACCTTTGGAAAGAGGTTTCGGCGTTACATTAGGGAATGCATTGAGAAGGGTATTGTTGTCTTCGTTGACCGGCGCCGCGATTAACGCAATCAAGATAGAAGGCGTTCTTCATGAATTCTCCACTATTCCGGGTGTTGTGGAAGATGTTACCGAACTTATCCTGAATCTCAAAAAAGTCAGAATGAGAATCGTTAACAAAAAAGCAACTGGATGCGAAATTTCTCTCAGCGGTTCTAAAGAATTTAAAGCCGGCGATATTCAGAAATACTGCCCGGATATTGAAATTCTTAACCCTGATCTGCATATAGCACGACTCAATTCCGATGCAAAACTAAATATGGAATTAAGATTTGCCGTAGGCAAAGGTTATGTTCCTTCAACTGAACAGAAAATTCTTGAAGCAACAATCGGAACTATACCGATCGATTCAATATATACTCCGATAGTTAACTGCCGTTATGACGTTGAAAATGTTCGTATTGGCGAGAAGAATGATTTCGAAAAATTATCTCTGGAAATTCAGACCGACGGTTCAATAACCCCGGAAGAAGCGCTTTCAAGTTCCGCCAAGATTCTTAAGGATCATGTTCAGATGTTCATTAATTTTGATGCTGAACCGGAAGAAGAAAAAGTTGAAAACGAAAAAGATGCTGAAGCCGAGAGAATAAGAAAAATATTGCTTACGAGCGTTGATGATCTCGAACTAAGCGTTCGTTCTCATAACTGTCTGAAAGCAGCCAACATCAAGAATTTATCCGACCTCGTCAGAAAAGATGAGAGCGAAATGCTGAAATTCAGAAATTTCGGAAGAAAATCGTTAGCCGAGCTGATTGAGATTGTAGATAATCACGGTCTTGAATTCGGAATGGATGTTGACAAATACATAAAAGATAAACCAGAAAACAACTAGAATTCCCAGAAGGTTTAAGAATGAGACATGGCGTAAAAGGAAGAAAATTAGGTAGAACTGCGAGTCACAGATCAGCCACATTAAAATTACTGGCTACATCTTTACTTCAGCATAAAAAAATTAAAACTACACTTGCAAAGGCGAAAGAACTCCGCAGATTTATTGAGCCTATAATCACAAGGGCCAAAAAAGATTCCGTTCATGCGAGAAGATTGACTGCCGAAAAGATCAATGACAGGGCTATCGTTACCGAGTTGTTCGGGGAGATCGTGTCTAAAATAGGAGAGAGACCCGGCGGTTATACACGCGTTGTACAACTTGGACAGAGAAAAGGGGACGGCGCTCAGATGGCAATCATTGAACTGGTAGATTACAGCGGAGTAATGAAGCCGAAAGCTCCTAAGAAAACCAAAGGCGAAGAAAAACCGGTTGAGACTTCGGAAGAAGTAAAAGCTGAGGAGAAAAAAGAGAAGAAAGAAAAAGCAGCTAAAAAAGCGGCTGTTCCAAAACTCAAAAAGGAAAAGTCGCCTAAAGAAAAGATAACTAAAGAAAAAGTTACCAAGACTACAAAAACTCCTCAGAAAAAAGGCAGTTAATTTTTAGATAGCATAGATTAATCTTAGTAAGAGTAACCCGTTCCGGTTACTCTTTTTTATTTTAAAAGAGTAATTTGATACATTAATAAAATGGTGGTCGATTTAAAGACGGATTATATTTAAAGAAATGCCCAATCAATTGACCGGGGTCAAAAAATCCGTAAGGAATTGTCGTTTTATATTTTACAGCGCATTGAGATTGAAAGCAGACGCAATTTATTCTGAATAACCGGGAAATAGTCTATGAAAAAGATCGAATTTATAAAAGCCGTTTACAGTCTGAGCGAACTGCCCAAGCAGGAGTTGCCAACTGTTGTTCTCTGCGGAAGATCCAATGTGGGAAAATCCTCCTTCATAAATTCGCTCTTTAATACGAAGATGGCTAAAACTTCCTCATCTCCCGGGAAAACCCGTTCGATAAACTACTACCTGATAGAGAGCAAATTTTTTCTTGTGGATCTTCCCGGATTCGGATATGCGAAGGTTTCCAAAAGCGAAAGGGATGCCTGGCAGCGTCTTATCGAAAGCTATTTTACAAAAAATTTAAATATAAAACTTGCTATTCATATCATCGACAGCCGCCACGACCCTATGCAGCTTGATATTGAGTTAAACGAATTTCTCCATTCACGGGATATTCCCTATTTCCTGCTGATGAACAAATCGGATAAATTGAAGCAGTCTGAACTTAATACAGCGCAGAGAAGAGTGGTGAAATATTTTCCGGAACTCCTGCCCTGGGAGAATATGCTCCTCTATTCAACTATTAAAGGGACCGGCAGAAAAGAGATAGTAAAACTGCTTTCTTCCCTCTTCCTAATGTGAAAATAACTTAAATCTTTCTTATTATTGAATCGGAAGTTACGGTTTTTAAGGCTTTCATTATATAACTCTTCACAATATTGCAGAAGGAAGATGGGAATCAAAGAAAAAATAAAAAAGAGAATCTTCATTTTCTTGTTTATTCCCATTCTTATAGCAATTCCGTTTTTTACAGATGACCTCATTCTGAAAGTAATTTCAGGGATAGTACTTCTAATCTATGCCGGATTTATTATTTTTCTCCGCGATTCGATGCAAAGCGGCATTGTTGAAGAACCGTATCAGCCGGACCTGTTTGATGAAGACGAACCGGATAAGAAAGATTCTTACGAAACGGATGCCGGCGAAGATTTCAAAATCATCTCACCGACTAAGAATATTGAAATTATTACAGCCGACAATTTCGGAAGCACAATCAGCAGGGGAAAACAGGATTTTTTCAAACCGCCCGATTTTAAAAGCAATTATGAAAAGATTGTAAATGAAGAATTGCCGGAAGATGTTAATCACGACGAGCAGTTCGGATTTGTTCTGGAAAAAATTCTCAATGTGGTAAAAGACGCATATATGGCCCACACGGCCGCGTTTTTCTGGTATAATAAAAACAGGAAAAGACTGACGCTCGAACGTTATGTAACCAGTTCTACTCAGATCAAACAACAGAAATTCGATCTCGAAGATGATATCCTCGGAAAGATTGTTCAGAAAGAGGAGCCGGAACTTCTAACCGATATCTCTTCAAACGCGGAGATAGATGTTATCCGCTATTACGGAACCCCCCAGGGGATAAAAAGTTTTATAGGCGTTCCTCTCTTTTACGGAAAGCATCTGACGGGAATTCTCGTGCTGGATTCGAAAGTTACAGACGCGTTCGGTATCGAACAGGTCTATTCTCTTGGCAGAATAGTACGAGTAATCTCAATTATCATCTCTTTATTCGAAGAAAAATTTGCGGAATCTCAGGCGGATCAGCGGCTTAAAACTCTTCTGAATATACTGGGATCGGATAAAAAATTCGAATCGGAAGCGGACGTTCATCTGACTATCGAATCATCCATGCAGGGACTGCTTGACTGGGATTCTTTTACGCTGGTATCGTATCATCCCGCAGAGCAGAAATTTAAAACTTCAAAAATAATCAATAAGACTTCCCTTAAATATGTGGGGGAGAATCTGATTATCGATCTGAACGGAACCTTAGTAGGCAAGGCAATAATGAGCGCCACCCCGGTTAAGATAGACGATACTTCCGCTTCCGAGATACCGCGTTTTGCCAAGACAGAGGATGTAAGTTTTGACGGTTCGTTTCTCGCGATTCCACTTGTCTATGATGATCATAATTACGGAGTACTCTGCTTTGAAAGTCTGAAGAAGAATGTTTATTCAAACAGCGAAGTATCATATATCCGTAATGCCACTAAAATATTCGCGTTTATACTTCATTCTTACTCTTCAGTAAATATTTTAAAGAGCCTGCTTTCTGTTGATATAGAAACCAAGACCCTGAATTATGATTCTTTCGTTGAACGGTTCACCATAGACCTTGTTAGAAGCAAAGGCCTCGAAATTCAGGGGGCAATTGCGATGATTCGAATTGACGATTTTCTTGAACAGGATTCACTTTTCGAAGGGGATCCGTTTCCAAAGGTTCTGAGAGTAGTGGGTCAGATTATTAAAGATGAAATGACTCCGTTGAATTTACTAGGCCGTATCAGCGAGAAAGTATTCGCGGTATATTTTTTCAATATGTCGCCGAAAGATGTTTTTCTATGGGCTGAAAAGTTAAGAATCAAAATTGCACGCAAGGCTATTGCCGTTGCATCCAAACAGACAACTTTCACTGTCTCAATTGGAGTAGCGACAACCACAAATAAAACCGATGTTCAGGAAATTTTAACAAACGCGGAGCTCGCGCTTAAAAAAGCGATTGAAAAAGGCGGCAATACGGTTAAAAGTATTAGTTAACATCCTGAGATAACTTTGAACAATTTTTTTATCATCGTGCTCGACGGCGTGGGCGTTGGTGAACTACCGGATGCTGATAAATATTCGGATATAGGAAGCAACACTCTCGGCAATATGGCTAAACAACTCGGAGGCCTTAATCTGCCGAATCTGGAAAAATTCGGACTGGGAAATATCATCCCGATAGAAGGACTCATTCCCCAACTTGTTCCTCAGGCTTCATACGGTAAACTGGCGGAAGTATCGGCCGGGAAAGATTCAACTACAGGACACTGGGAACTCGGCGGCTTAAAAGTGGAATTGGAATTTCCTTTCTATCCTGATGGTTTTCCAGATGAACTGATAGAAAAGTTTCTTATGGAAACCGGCGAAAAAGGAATTCTTGGAAATTACGCGGCATCGGGGACAGAGATAATCAAAACACTCGGAGCCGAGCATGTGAGAACCGGTTTCCCGATTGTTTACACTTCAGCCGATTCAGTTTTTCAGATTGCCGCACATGAAGAAGTGATTCCGATAGAGCGATTATATGAGATTTGTTCAATTACCCGTGAAAGAGTTCTAGTGGGCAAGGATGCCTGCGGGCGGGTGATTGC
>JBAYWA010000159.1:0-5017 GCA_041674325.1 Melioribacteraceae bacterium
ACAGAAAGAGGCATTTAAAAATGCTGAAGCTGCTGCTGCAGAGGCTCAATTAAAATCAACTGAAACCCAGGTTTAACTTTTTAGTTAAGGAACGGAGGTACCGATGGCTGAACTTAAGATGCCAGAACTTAATAGTGTTATTGTAGCAGGCAATCTGACTAAAGACCCTATATTCAGACAGACCTCGAACAATACACCGGTCGTGAATTTTCACGTTGCAGCAAACAGAAGATATAAAGACAGCAGCAATCAGTGGCAGGAAGATGTTTGCTATGTGGGCGTTGTGGCCTGGAATAAATTAGCAGACAGTTGTAAAGACCGTCTTAAAAAAGGAAGCGCTGTTCTGATTGACGGGGAGCTTCAAAGCAGAACTTTCAAAACAGAAGACCAAAAAAACCGAACAATCGTTGAGATCAAGGCTAAGAGAATTCAATTCTTGAATAAATTCGCGAAGTCAGCTGGTAATGGCGAAGATATTATTGCCGAATCAGATGATGCTGACTATGAAGATAACTCATTCGATAAATTTCTAACCGATGAAGAATCAGACTTAATGAAGAGTAACAAATCATGAGAAATGAAAGAAATAAAAACCAGAAAAAAGTAAAACGGGTCATCGATGGCTATATCGATTATAAAGACTCCAAACAGCTCGGAAGATTTTTAACCGATCAGGGAAAAATCATTCCTCGCAGAATTACCGGACTAACAGCAAAACAACACAGAGAATTAGTCCAAGCAATTAAAAGAGCACGTCAATTGGCAATTTTACCATTTGTTTCAGAAGCAGTTAAGTAGGAGCGGCGATGAAAGTAATACTAAGAAGAAATTTTGATCAGCTTGGAAAAGTTGGAGATATTGTTGCCGTTAAAGACGGGTATGCAAGAAACTATCTTATCCCCCGTCAAATAGCGTATCAGGCAACCAAGGGAAATATTTTAGCCCTTGAAGAGGAGAAAAAACAGATCGTTAAAAAAGAAGCTAAAGAACTGGAAGCGGCTCAGATTCTTGCAAACGATATTGAAAAAGTTTCTATCACTATCCCGGTTAAAGTCGGAGAAGAGGAGAAAATTTTCGGTACCGTTACAAGCCAGATGATCGCAGATTCCATGAAGGAAAAAGGCTTCGAGATCGACAAGAGAAAAATTGAACTTACAGAACCAATTAAAGCTCTTGGTATCTACAGCGTTACAATTAAACTTCACCCAAGTGTTTCGGCTGTTGTTAAAACCTGGGTTGTTAGAGAATAGATTTTTTCAGCTGCCCCGGATTCTTCCGGGGCAATTTTCCTTATGTCATAACTTGACTATTTCTATCACTAAAATTACATACCAGAATGAAAGAGCTAAGATTTAGAATTATAATGATTGCCGGCGCTATCGCTCTCTCCCTTTACCTCTTATACCCAACTTATCAGGACTCCAGAAACGAAAAGGAAGTTGTTGCCAAGCTGAGTACGTATGAGACTAAAATCAAAAAGAGCAATCCCGCAATCAGCGCAATTGAATTAAAAGAAAAAATCACCTCGATTAAGGATAGTATTCTCGTTAATACGCCTGAATACAAATCCGCGAGAGAGAAGAGAATGAAACTCGGTCTTGATCTGCAGGGCGGCATGTACCTCGTTATGGAGGTTAACACAGCCAAATTGCTTGAAAAATTGGCTAAGGACCCCGATGATCAGTTCAGACAGATATTGATAAAGGCGGAAGCCGATTCAAAAATGACGGATGAAAATGTGGTTACAATATTTGCCCGTTATCTGAAAGCTCAGAACATAAGAATGAGCCGTTATTTCGGATCGATCCGCGAAGAGGATGACGATATTGCCAGAAAACTGGAACAGCAGGAAACAGACGCCGTAACCAGAGCCATAGAGATCATCAGTAACCGTGTTAATCAGTATGGTGTATCCGAACCGAGCATCCAGAAACAGGGCTCGCGCAGAATAATTGTGGAATTGCCTGGTATTGCAAGACAGGAAGAGGCAAAACGCCTGCTCCAGGGCCAGGCATTGCTCGAATTTAAAATGGTTAAAGAACCCGATTTTGCGATCGGCATTATGAATAAAATTGATGAAGCACTTGCGGGATTGAATAAGTTCGATTCATCAGCGGTAAAATCCGTTGCAGCTAAAACCGATACCGCAGCTAAGGATGAAAAGCTTACAGCCGAACAATTTGCTAAAGAACATCCATTCTTCAATCTTGCAAGACTGATTGATGCCCAGGGAAGAGTCGCCGACGCGTTTGTTAAAGAGAGCGACCGCGATCAGATAAGCGCCATGCTTCAGACCCCGGAAGTTAAAAATGTTATGCCGGATAATGTAGAATTCGCTTACGACGCAAAGCCTGAAATTGGCGATGACGGCGTTAAATATTACAGAATGTATATGGTCAATAAAGAGGCCGAATTAACCGGCGGTGTTATTGTTGATGCCCAGGCAAATATTGATCCCAACACCTCCGCTCCCGAAGTTACGATGCAGATGAACAACGAAGGCGCACGCGAATGGGCCAGAATTACCGGAGCCAATGTTCAGAAACGTTGTGCCGTTATTCTGGACGGCCAGGTTTATACCGCTCCTACAATTGAAGGGAAGATACCAAGCGGAAGTTCAAGAATTACCGGCTCCGCAAATATGGAAGAGGCAAAACTGCTTGAAATCGTTCTCAAAGCGGGCGCTCTGCCGGCTCCTATTGAAACTCTCGAACAGAGAACAATCGGACCATCACTCGGTCAGGATTCGGTAAATAAAGGATTAATGTCTACAATTTTTGGTTATCTGGCCATCGCGGTATTCATGATCTTCTATTATAAAAAATCGGGATCATTCTCAGCTTTCTCATTAATGGTCACCATTCTCCTTCTTGTCGGTGTGCTCGCCGGTTTCGGAGCCACATTAACTCTGCCTGGTATCGCGGGTATTATATTGACGATGGGAATGGCTGTTGATGCAAACATAATTATTTTTGAAAGAATCCGGGAAGAGATGGTTACCGGAAAGACCATCAAGGCGGCAATTGACAGCGGTTTCAAATTGTCATTCTCCGCTATCTTCGATTCCAACATAACCACATTCTTTACCGGTTTGATTCTTTATCAGTTTGGATCGGGACCAATACAGGGTTTTGCTTTGACTCTTATGATAGGATTGGTTACAAGTTTGTTTGCACAGCTTGTACTTGTTCGTCTTATTTTTGATTTTATGATAACAAAAGGGTTTAAAATAAACGTCGGTTAAATTTTAGGAGAACAATCATAGATGCGACTTTTTGATAATTTACATATTGATTTTATGGGAAAACGCACAACGTTTTACATATTATCTTCTGCGCTTCTCCTTCTAGGATTACTCGCTATTATCTTTAAAGGTGTTCAATTCGGAATCGATTTCAAGGGCGGATCGGAGATAGCACTTCAATTCGAAAAACCCGTCGAAATTGAGAAGGTGAGAAATGAAGTTGACAAACTTGGATTAGGCAACGTGGAAGTAAAAACATTCGGCGACGCTACCGGCGTTCTGTTAAGAACGGAGCTTCAGGAGCTTCCTAAGAATGTTCTGTTAAAAGTCAGAACCAATATCGAATCGGTTATGACAAATGTATATCCGGGTGTCGCAATGACAATTACGGATTCATCTACATCATCACTTACATATACTTTTTCGGATCCTCAGACAGCTTCGGTTATTAACAATAGGTTGAACGAAGCAGGTTACCAGAGCGAAAAAGTATCGGAAGAGGAAACCAACACTTCAATTTCTGTCCGTTTGGGAATTGCCGATCTGATAAAAGAGGATCTTTCGGAAAAATATGCCGATAATCCGTTCGTTGTTCAGAAGGAAGACAGAGTTGGTCCAAAAGTAGGAAAGGAATTAAAGCGTGACGCCCTTCTGGCTATCATGCTTTCTCTAATAGTAATTCTTGTATATCTCGGGTTCCGCTTTAAATTCACTTTTGCCCTTGGAGCCGTTCTGGCCCTGTTTCACGATGTGCTTATTACTGTCGGCGTGTTCGTTGTACTGTACGGAGTAATTCCCGGGTTCAATCTGGAGATTTCCGTCAGCGTAGTAGCGGCGTTCCTTACACTTATCGGTTATTCGATTAACGATACGGTTATCGTTTTCGACCGTGTCCGCGAACAGATCAAGATTCACAAAACACTTCCCCTGGAAGAGAATATGAATCTTGCGATCAACAGAACAATGAGCAGAACCATAATTACCGTGTTCACAACATTGCTGAGTATTATAATTCTGTTAATTTTCGGCGGTGAAGTACTTAGAGGATTCGCTTTCGCATTGTTCATCGGTATGATCACCGGTACTTATTCTTCGGTATTCGTTGCAAGTTCCTTCGTTCTTGAATATGCAAAAAGAGCTGGAAGCAAAGTTCAGTTTTAATTATTTCAGTTTTAGAACCCCCGCCAGACTGAGTCTATCGAAGTCGGCGGGGGTTTTTTGTATATATATGTTTATTAATCCGCCTAAAGCACCATTCCCGGGAAATTCCGTCTTAACCGATTGACAGTTAGATAAGTCTGATTTAGATTTAAAAAGGTAGTTAGTTTTTCTGGCTGAAATTATTGTTGCTACAAAGGTAAAATATGAAAAATAAAATATTTGAATATTTAAGATTCCTTGATGAGAAAGAAGAACCGGGGATTGTGATTGAAAGAATTACTAAGGACTCCGTCTTTAGAGGAACAAATTTATGGATCCTTGTATTTGCCATTTTCATCGCCTCACTAGGTTTGAATATTAATTCAACCGCTGTGATTATAGGCGCCATGCTTATTTCCCCTCTGATGGGACCTATAATGGGAATGGGACTTGGAATAGGGATAAACGATCTTCCTCTAGCTAAGGAAGCCCTTAAAAATTTCTCATTCGCAGTTATTGTCGGATTGGTTACTTCTTTTGTCTATTTTGCCATCACACCGCTCAGCGACGCTTATTCGGAACTGCTGGCAAGAACTTCGCCGACAATATATGATGTGCTGATAGCTCTATTCG
>JBAYWA010000160.1:0-5010 GCA_041674325.1 Melioribacteraceae bacterium
ATCCGGCTCGCTTAGAGTGGGCATCTGGAAATACGGCAGCGAAATATTTGTAAACGGGATATTTCTTGGGGAGGATGAACCGTATATGAATTTATTCACAAAGAGAAAATCTCCGACCCATATTGTTTTTTCCATGGAACCGGTAGGAACGCGGGAAGTTTCGATGAGGAATGTTTTAATTATGAACGCCGCTATCGCCGCGAACAATAAATTTTTCCAGAATTCCCAGAATTTCTGCTGAGGTGTTTTAAGAACAGGAGTCTTTTTCTCTTTCGATTCTTCTTCAATTCTGTTTTTCTTAAACAATGACATACCGATCCACACTTGATTTCAAAATAATTTAGTCCGCCAGCGCGGAGATCTTCTATTTAATTAACTGCTAATCATCAATCTGCAGCACAGCGAGAAACGCTTCCTGTGGTATCTCAACATTTCCCACCTGCTTCATCCGCTTTTTACCTTCCTTCTGTTTTTCCAGAAGTTTTCTCTTTCTGGTAATATCTCCGCCGTAACATTTTGCAAGCACGTTTTTCCTCATTGCTTTTACTGTAGTGCGGGAGACAACTTTAGATCCAATAGCGGCTTGAATCGCGATCTCGAACATCTGTCTGGGGATGAGATCTTTGAGTTTGGTACAAACTTTCTGTCCCCAGGTAAAAGATTTTTTCTCGTGACATATGATTGAAAGAGCGTCTACTTTTTCACCGTTCAGCAGAATATCTATTTTTACAAGATCCGATTCTCTGTAGCCGATAAACTCATAATCGAAAGAAGCATATCCTCTGGAGATGGACTTCAATTTATCATAAAAATCAAAAATTATCTCAGACAGCGGAAATTCGAATTCAATATCAGCGCGTGTCGGATCTATATAAGTTGTGTTTTTATAAACACCCCTTTTTTCAATCGCAAGCTGCATTAAGTTCCCGACATACTCGCTTGGCGTAACAATCTGGGCTTTAACATACGGTTCTTCAACATGCTCAATTTCCGCTACTACGGGCATATCGGAAGGATTATCGACTATTACTTTCACCCCGTTCTTTTTAAATACCCAGTATTCAACGTTGGGAAGTGTTGTTACAATCGACTGATCGTACTCCCGTTCTAACCTTTCCTGAACAATCTCCATATGGAGCATTCCCAGGAATCCGCACCGGAAACCGAAACCGAGAGCTGCGGAAGTTTCCGGAGAGTAGCTCAACGCCGAATCATTCAGCCGGAATTTCTCCAATGCCTCTCGAAGATTTTCATAATCGTCAGAGCTGGTCGGATAGAGACCGCTGAACACCATCGGTTTAATATCCTTATAACCCGGAAGCGCTTTCTCGGCTCCGTTGCGGATATGCGTTACTGTATCTCCGACTTTTGCGTCGTGAACATCTTTTACACCGGGGATTAAGTAACCCACATTACCGGCGCGCAACTCGCCCGTGCGTATTCTTCCCAGGCGCAACGTTCCTACTTCTTCGGCAAGATATTTTTTATCATTGACAAAAAATTTAATCTCTTCTTTCTCTTTAATTACGCCGTTAAAAAGACGGATATACGCAACTGCGCCCCGGTACGAATCAAAAATTGAATCGAATACAAGCGCCTGCAGAGGAGCGTTTTCATCTCCGGCGGGGGGAGCTATCCTATGCACAACCGCTTCCAGCATCTCTTCAATACCAATCCGCGCTTTTGCACTGACTAAAATTATATCTTCCGGTTTACAGCCGATCAGATCAATTATCTGCTTCCTCACCAGATCCACCATCGCGCTCGGCAAGTCAATTTTGTTAATTACGGGAATAATCTCCAGACCGGCATCGATCGCCATATATAAATTGCTGATAGTCTGCGCTTCAACTCCCTGAGCGGCGTCTACAACCAGTATAGCGCCCTCGCAGGCGGCGAGGGATCTGGATACTTCGTACGAAAAATCCACGTGGCCGGGCGTGTCTATCAGATTCAGAGTGTACTCAATTCCATCTTTTGCAATGTATTTCATCTGAATCGCGTGGGATTTAATAGTAATTCCCCTCTCGCGCTCCAGATCGAGGCTGTCCAGCAATTGCTCCTTCGCCTCCCGTTTAGAGATCGTGTGCGTAGTTTCCAGGAGACAGTCGGCAATAGTAGATTTACCGTGATCTATATGTGCAATTATGCAGAAATTGCGAATGTGTATCATTTTACTCAATTTTTAGTGCGCAAATATATGAAAATGATGAGGGTATTACAATGCGGTTCGGTTAATGACAGATCATTGAAAAATTATTTTTCCAATACATTTCTCCCAGGTGTCCACTTCTTCTGCCATTTAGGATATTTGTTAAGAACATCCTGAGGGGAATAGATATACCACGCGTATCCCGTTCTTCTCTCTCTGTCAACTTCCGCTAAAGAATAGACCGGTTTACCGTCCCTATTGCAGAACAACGGCCTGTGAGTTCCAAGCTCGTAAAAACGGGTCCAGACCGGAGGCGCGAGTGCATCCATCTCAACCACCTTGTCCGAACCGGTGGTATGATACTGATATACTGTTTTCGGCGCGGCTATATCTTTTACCTTCAATCCCAGAATTTTTGATTCATCGAACCATCGGACGGCGCTCTCAATAGAATTAATTATTCTTTTATCCGGATTCTTAATTTTCATAAGCATTAGAACAATTTCGGAACTTTCGCCATTGCAGATGGACGCGGGCTCAAATGTTCGCGCCCGCTGAGGAAGCAAAGTTACGTTATCATGCTGCTGACACCAGACTAATAATTTATCTCCCTCTTTGATCTGACATTTTAGAATGCATTCCAAACCATTGTTGTACGCAATTTTCACCTTCTCATTAAGACTTTTGTCAAGAAAAGAAAATTGAGAATCACACTCCGCAAATTTCCAGAGAAGATCCATAATGCCTATCATCGCGCCGTCATTAAATGTGATATATTTTCTGTATCCACCCGTATCCGGGAAAAACTGGGGCCAGCCGCCGTTCGGATATTGAGCGGATAAGATAAATTCTATACCGCGGATAACCGACTCTTTATATTTTATCTCTTTTGTTATCGAATATACTCTTGCCAGGTAATCGATCTGAGAATGAGTAGTTCCATTATCGAAAGTTGTATTCAGTTCCCCTCTGGATTTTAAAACTGCTTCTTTCTGTTCTTCGGTTAATACAGCGAGCATATCATAATTTTTAGGCCAACCGCCATTCGTTTTCTGATAGAGCAATAAATTGTCTGCGATCTGTTTGATTTCAACGGGCTCATATCTTTTTTGATCCGGCAGCGGGGTGATCACTTTCTCCCCGTCATTTATATTGAACCAGTGATGAGAACTATCGTAAAATTTCTCTATCGGAATAATCCCTTCTTTTTTCGCAGATTTCTTTTTCTGGGGAGTGACTACGGAACAAAGAATAATCAGTACAGAGACAGACAATTTCCAAACTGACATTTTCATCCTCAAAATTTTGTTGAAAGCAATCAGAAAAATCAGATTACTATTTAATATACTTTTTTATCACCAGGTATTTCAGTTCTGAATCTCCGCCGTTACGTATTCCGTGAGTCGAACCCGGTGGGCAGTAGAAACTGGTATTCGGACCCGCGTATTTCCACACGCCATTAAGAAATAGATCCGCTTTGCCTTCCAGGATAAAAAAGATTTCATCCTCCGGGTGGGAATGGGGATCATGAGTTGCTTTATTGGGCGCCACTACACTCATCTTTAATGTTCTCCCATCCAGAAAATTCTTATCGATAAACCAATACTGATAACCGGCGTCGGTTTTAACAATCTTATCATTCGAGAATTCATTGATGCAATTGTCAATACTGAATTCCGTTGCAAGCGAATCTGCAGTTTTATGATTCATTGAATTCGACTGGGCAACCGCAATAAAATTCACGTTTGCAAGGAAAAACAAAATTAATATTCTGGTCACAGATTTCACTACGCTCATCTATATCTCCCGAAGATGCTATAAAAATTGCACTTTTATTTTCAGATAAAAATATAACCAGATCGGAGCGGAATAACAATTGGCGGGCAAATGTAAGTCATTGCTCTTTTTGTTAATTTAGTGCTGGGAAAAAATAGAATGAAAAAAATAATTATCACATTTTTGATATATGCAGAGATTTCGCTTTCACTTGCGCAAACTAAAAAAAATGAAAGCATGACCGGAACATCTGTGGAGATACTCACACAGATTGAGCAGGTTTCATTTACAGGAATAAGCAGAATATTTTGGGATAATAAAATTTTTACAACCGGGAATTCAGGGAAAGTCACGTGTTTCGATACGACCGGAAACACAGTCTGGCATCGCGAAATTCCTTCACAATTAGTGACCGCTCCGCTAGTGACCGATGGTCAGGTGATTATAGGCACTGTTAACGGTGAGGTCATTTCTCTAATTGCGCACACAGGTGAACAGATTCAATCCCTTGGGATTGATGATACAGTCACAACAGATCTCACATCTCTCAATTACGAAGGGAATAAAGAATTATTTCTGCCTAAGCAGTCGGATTCGAAAACAGCATTAATATTCGGGACATCGTCCGGCACACTTTATTGTCTTGATCTAGAAACACTTCAGGAATACTGGAGAAATAATGATTCAAGGGGGGAAATCTTTTACACACCCTTAGTCGTACAGAATAAAATTATTTTTTCCGGCTCCGACGGATATATTTATTCTATTGATGCCCGGAGCGGCCTGCTGAATTGGCGGTGGAAGGAAACCGAAACAACAGATTTTTCGAAATCGGTAATAGTATCTGACGGGAGAAGAATTTACGCTGCAGCTGATGATTCTCAATTATACTGCCTGGATTTGCTTTTGGGTAAATTGGTTTGGAAAACAGAAAGATTAAAAATTTTGCCTGCCATCGGTCTGTCAGCCGATAAAAAGAGACTTTTTGCAAAAACTGATGATAAAAGATTTTTAATTTTCTCAGCGGACAAAGGTACTATTACAAAGCAGATCAAGATGGATGAACAATTCGACTCATCACG
>JBAYWA010000161.1:0-4984 GCA_041674325.1 Melioribacteraceae bacterium
CTATATCAGCAAGTTTCATTCCGGCTTTTGAAAGAACATTTTTAATCGCGTCGGCAGGTGCCGTAGTGAACTCGATAGGCAATCTGGCCGCCGAGCTCTGCGCGACAATCTCAACTAACGGCTTATAACCCAGTTCTTTGGCTTTCTCTTCGCTCATAATCAGAACAGCCGCCGCACCGTCGTTCAATTTGGAAGAATTGGCCGCGGTTACAACTCCATTTTTGTCAAATGCAGGACGAAGCGTGGATATCTTTTCAAAATTTACTTTTTCCGGCTCCTCATCTTTAGATACAACAGTTTCCCCGGTTCTCGATTTGATTTTTACACCGACGATCTCATCATCAAATTTGCCTTCCTTCTGAGCTTGGATTGCGCGCTGATATGAAAGAACCGCAAATTCATCAAGCTGTTCGCGTGTGAATTTAAAATCTTTGGCGCAGGATTCAGCGCAATTTCCCATATGAATATTATTATAAACATCTGTTAAACCGTCCACCAGAATCGAATCGTAAATCGAGGAATTTCCCAGGCGGTAGCCGCTACGCGCATTCTGCAACAGATAGGGGGCGTTGGACATGCTTTCCATTCCGCCGGCGATGATAACATCGGCGTCGCCGCAGGCAATCGATTGCTGTGCGAGCATAATTGCCTTCAATCCGCTGCCGCACATTTTATTTATTGTAAGGCATTCAACTTTTTCGGGCAGTCCGGCATAAATAGCGGCCTGACGCGCTGGGGCCTGCCCAAGTCCGGCTGTGATAACATTTCCCATAATGACTTCATTAATTTTATCCGCGGCAATTTTTGATTCATCCAGAAGCGCTTTTATTACAGTGCTGCCTAACTGCGGCGAACTTAATGTGCTCAATGAACCGTTAAAAGATCCTACTGAAGTTCTTTTTGCGTGTGTTATCACAACTTTTTTCATGGCGCTTTCCTTGAATTCTTTGTTTTGTATTTTTGAAACGTTTGATACATAAGCAACATAATACTTCTCCGATAAATTGTAAAGAAAATTATTCGGTTTTTTATCCGGCATGTGAAAAAAAAATTAATGTCTGCTGGGATTTCTAAATTATGCTTAAGATTACGGATTTAATCGTTTTTAAGGATTTTCCCCAGGAAAGATAGAATCAGTTCGGCTGTTTCCTCAAACCAGGGATTGAAAAGCCAGAAGGTATGAGGAGTATCGGGTATTGTGTGAACTTCACTGTAGATATCCAAATCCCGCAGTTTTTGAATGAATGCCTCTCTGCCAGCGTGAAACCTTTCAATTGAACTATTTATAAAAAGAATCGGAGGAGTCGAAACACCCGCATATGTTAAGGGGGACGCCTCAATCCAGAGCGCCGGATTTTCCTTGAAGGAATATCCAAGCCATAATTTTCCGGCTGACGGCTTGGCGGGATCATTGTCCTTGCCGCTCTCGGCTGGATCGGTGAAATCGAGAATACCGTCAATATTAACTACTGCCTGTACGCTGCTCGAATTACTGGAATTTCCATTATCCCCCTCAAAACGCACTATCCCGTTTGTCGCACCAATAAATGAGGCCAGATGACCGCCTGATGAACACCCATAGATCGCTATTTTGTTTGAATCGATATTAAATTCATCCGAATTTGCGCGGAGCCATCTGACTGCGGATTTAAAATCGTAAATTGCCGCCGGATACTTTGCCTCGGGTGAAAGACGGTATTCAACCGTAGCAGCAACAAATCCGCTAGAGGCAAGCCGCATTGCCATCGGCATCTCCATTGAGCGCGCTCCCGACTTCCATCCCCCGCCATGAACCAATAAAACAGCCGGCAACTTTTTCACGCTTCTTTTTACCGGCGAGAAGAGATCAAGGTGAAGTTCTCTCCCATTCATTAAGCAGTAAACTATATTTTTTTTCTCAGAGACCTCGGCCGAATCAACAAAAACCGGACGAGCATAAGGATACTCTTTAAGAATTTTCTCAATTGCACTATGAAAAGTAAATGAAGTATCGCGCGGAACGGCAATTTCTTTTTTGGAACTCTGCGCAATATTTAGCTGAGCCGAAAGAAGGATCAGTATCAGAGCAATCTTTTTCATCTGTATTTTTCTATGAAGGAATGATTTAGAAAAAGCCCGGCCAAGGCTAGCCGGGCTTTTTTATATTTGGAACTATTTCATCAATATCATTTTTTTAGAAATATTTACATTCGGACCGCTCAATTTGTACAGATAAACACCCGATGAAAATTTGCCGGCATCGAATTCGGTTTTGTAACTGCCTACGGATAGTTCCCCTTTTACTAAAGTGGCTATCTCCTGACCAAGCATATTATACACTTTCAAAGAATAGTTTCCTGCTTTCGGTACGGAAAATTCAATTTTCGTGGTCGGATTAAAAGGATTCGGATAGTTCTGAGCAAGAACAAATTCGGTGGGGATGACATCGGATTTTTCCACACCTAATCCAATTCCGTTTTCCCAATCTACTTTCAGGGCCGGGAACCAGTTAAGGTCGCCTACCGGATAACCTCCTAGTCCGGCAGTGAACGCAGGATCCTGTATAGCATATGTGCAATTCAGTGAATCGCTATAATATTTAACCGTTTTACGATCCATATCATGAATAAGATAATTATACCCCGGTTTGTCTTTTGTATAATTTCCGCCTGTTGGACTTATATAATAGTTCATCAGATTTCTCATAAGTCTGGGAGTTTTTACTAATGCAAAGCTGTTCAATTTTGTGAATGCCTGTGGTGCTTTGGCTCCAAGTCTTCCCATTATATGAGCAGTGAGGGGTGATCCTTCCTTATGTCTCGGATTGGCTGTAAAGAAACTCTGACCCTCAAGCGAGATGCTATAATAATTTTTCTGTATATCCCATACTGTTGTATCGTTCGGAGCCGCAAATATCCAGGGCATTTTATTGTTGCCATTAGCATACTTTTCTCCCGTGTTATTATATTCGGAAGAACGGGTGACATCAAGAGAATCTTCACCTAATGCATATGCATCTACAAATAAATTATTTGTTAACTGTACTTTCTTTCCTACGTTTCCCAGAGAAAGTAATCCGTGGAATCCCATTCCGTTCACAAAGGTATTATGTTCTATTACACAGTAGTTCAGTATGCCTGTTACTGTATTACCGGCAGCAAGATTCAGATGCCGTACCGGACGGTCCTGGGAGTTTACAAAAGTATTATTAATAAGAATCAGTGAATCGCACGATACATCTCTTAAATCAAATGCCTTTCCGGCACCGAAATTTGATGTTGTAAGAGAACCCATATTTGCAAAAATTGAATTGGTTACCCTAATAAGATTTGTTCCGCTTCCGGTTCTTACGTGGTTTCCATTCGTGTTTGAGAAAATACAATCATCAATCTTTATCCTGCTGCCCACACCGGTTGTATTTATCAACCCTCCCTGCATATTATTGATATATGTGGGTTCAGGCTCAAATATCCCGACTATCGCAATATTCGTCAATTCGATATTTCCGCCATTCAATACGGCAAAGTTACCCGGAGGATTCGTTGGATTTGCACCGGTGCCAGTGGGATATAGATAGATAATTGGTTTTGCACCGGCCGGAGCTCTCATTCGTAATGTCCTGTTTTTAACGAGTGTAAGTATTTCTGAGCTTAGATAAATTCCCCCATTAACTAACTGGTAAACACGCGTGGCAAGAATACCAGGATTGGCCGTTGTGTCGGCTCTGATTTGTGCAATAATAGACGTCGGATTCTGATCATAGGGCAATAAAGTTAGAACATCCTGACCAAAAGACAACGAAGAAATCAACAACACAAGAATAACGCTTAAAGTAATTTTCCTTCTGTTCATTTGGATTCCTCCTTGTTAGTGATTCTATTTTATTATTTCTCCGATAAAGAGATAAAATTCTTAAAATGATTTTTTATCAGCATATCGACTTTATATTTATTTTTTAAATAATTATAAACGCTAAAAATCTTTCAATAATCAGAGAGTGATTTTAACACCGAAATCCGCAGTTATTCCGTATAGCTCGCTTGTATTTAATAGCTTATAACCGTTAACCCGGTTATTAATCAGCCTGTCCTCTTTTATGTTAGATAAATTACTTACGTTTAGAATCAGCGAGAGGTAATCAAACAATTCCTGTTTCAAAGCTAGATCGAATCTTGTATAGCCGCTTACAACCACATCTCCGCGCCCGGTGGGCGTAAATGAACTATTAAACTCAGACTGGTGAAACATCGAAATTCTTGCGGAAAATCCTCCTATATCGTACCCCAGAGAGATATTCCCGTAGAATGAGGGTTGGTTTTCAAGCTGCTGTTTTAATTCGATTGGAACTTCAACATACTCCGGAGTTTTTGGGAATGGGGGGGGAAGTTTCTGAACAAAAATAGTATCGGTCCTGGAGCCGATTAACCAGGTTTCGGATTTAACTATGGACGCGTTATAACTAAGTACAATATTTTTCAGCAACCCCGGTAAAAAATCAAAATTTATCTGATGTTCGAATTCGAAACCCCAGACTTTAGTCGGCTTTGGAGAATTATAAGGTACGGTTAATTGATATGTTCCGCTGTGCAGTGTTTTCCATTTCAGACCAAGTTTTTCGATCATTGTATTGCCTGAAGTGTTGAATTGATTCAGCATATGATACATATCCTCAATCTCTTTGTAAAAAGCAGAGATGGATATGAGTCCAATATCATTCCCGTAAAATGAAGTGTTGATTTCAAAATTCCAGGCTTGAGCGGTTTTCAAAGCAGGATTTCCGAGTATAAGCTGTTTTGTTGATCCGACAAGAGACGGCCGCCAGGCGAAATAGGTATTTAGCCTCATGTTAAAATCAGGTCTCGCCAATGATTTGTAGGCGGCTACTCTTACATTCAGGAAATCTGTCGCTTTAATATTCAGATGAAGGTTTGGAAGAAATATTGTTTCTGAATAGGCTGAAGTTGTATCTCTTGTATCGTCACGCGGGACAGGAAAACCTGTAAAG
>JBAYWA010000162.1:0-4963 GCA_041674325.1 Melioribacteraceae bacterium
AGTATGAGTTAATTTTCCGTTTATATGATAATAGTCTGGAGCGGAGATGAAACAAGAAGGACGATTCAAAAATTATCAATAATGCGATGAGGGCTGGGAGAGTTCAATAAGGAGAAATTTATCTTACTGTGTTTCCTTAATCTAAAAAGTTTATTTTAGTATTGCCCAATCGGAAAGAATGAGAAATGAGATTCATATTCAGAGCCATACTGTTCACCTTTTTCTGTTCACAGTTGACGCCTGCCCAGAACGGAGTGATAAAGAGTTACTACTCTGACGGAACCGTTCAATCGGAAACATCATATGTGAACGATGTGCTCGACGGAGCAGTGATAACTTATCTCCCCGACGGGAAGATTTTTACGGAGAAGAATTACAGTCAGGGAATTCTGGACGGTTTTGCCAGAGAATATTATGAAACCGGCAGTCTGAAAGAGGAGTACCAGGTTAAAAAAGGAATTTTGGAGGGGGCATATAGAAAATACAATGCCGGAGGAGAGCTCAGAGAGCTTCTCTCATACTCGGCCGGACAGCTGATTAAAAGTGAGATATTTGAATCCTCAGAGATTGGGATTCCTGTTGCGGCCAAGATGGAAGAAACCGCAATAATCACCGCACCGGTTTTGACTGAAGCAGAAAAGTTGAAAGTTATAATTCCTCAAAAGGAGAAATCCATCCCGAAAACTGAGCAGGCGGGCAGGCTTAAGATGGAAGATGAAATTCTCTGCGATGTTCAGGAGTGCCCGGTTCCTATCGGGGGAATCAAATCGATATATGATAATCTGACATATCCGGAGCACGCACTGCGTTACGGGCTGGAAGGAATAGTAATAATCATCGCCACAATTAATGCAGAGGGAAATGTAATTAGAACACAAGTTCTCAAAGGGATTGGACTCGGATGCGACGAAGCCGCCCAGGAGGCATTAAGAAAAACCAGATTCACTCCGGGTACACTAAACGGACAGCCGGCAGAGACAAATGCCACTATTAAAATAGCTTTTCAGATACTTCGAAATGATCAATAATATTATATCAGTTAATTAGGATAAACTATTATATTTTAATGAATAAGAAGATTATCCTCAGATTCATGATGCATTAAATTAAGAGTATCATTTAAGAGAAGAAGCATCTCATTTTCCAGAGCCTTACCGCGGTTTCTTCCATACCACAAATGAAGCTGTTCAAGGAATTTTTCCTTCTCCATCCCTTCACTTTTGAGTTTCAATACAAGTTCCTGAGCTTCGCGGGGACGTGCTCCCCATTGAAACAGTTCCTCTCCTTCCTCATCGAATGCGACTAATTTAGGTATGCTCCGGGCTCCTGATTGGGTCAGGTAGTAATCCATTATATCTGAATTGGAATCACGAAGAATTATTCTTAACTGAACTAGAGGATTCAGCTCCGCGATTTTATATATATAAGGAAGATTCTGAGCTGAGTCACCGCACCACATTTCAGAAATTACCATCCAGACCTGTTCCTGGCTGATATTTTTCATTATTCCTGAAATATCCTTGCCCGGCTCATATGTTCTAAGAATTCTGGCGGAACGCTGATAATTTAGTTTGGACATCTCCAGATTATGTTTCTCCTCATCTGAGAGAGCTGAATCCGCTCTTTTTTCCGAAACTAATTTCATCATCTCTAAATAATCCGGGAATTTCAACCCGTTGTGCACTCTTTTATCAATAAAAAACTGATTCGCCATAAAAACTCCCGAATATCTTAAACAAAGTTAAAAAAGAATAACGCTTCGGAGAAATCCTGCGCTGTTAATTGTATTATATAGTATATAAACTGTACTCTCTATTGAACATTTTATAGAACAAATTCATCTAAATAAGCTAAATTTCCACTAATTTAATGGCACATTCATTGTTATAATAAGAATGTAACAATTTAGCGAGGTATGCGATGAAAAAGACAATTTTAACAATAGCCGCTCTCTTTATAATAATGAGCATAAGGTTAGATGCAAAACCGGGCTTCGGGATTTCGTTCGGTTACTTTTATTCTTCACTGCGTCCCTACGGCGAGTGGATACAACTGGATAATGATCTCATTGTTTGGCGGCCGGGAAGAATAGATAACAGCTGGCGTCCTTATTCTGAAGGGCGGTGGAGCTGGACTTCTGAAGGTTGGTACTGGGATTCTTACGAACCGTTCGGCTGGGCCACCTATCATTATGGAAGATGGTTCCTGGATGATTATTACGGATGGATCTGGATTCCCGACTATGAATGGGCTCCTTCATGGGTAGAGTGGCGTTATGATGATGATTATATCGGCTGGGCGCCTTTGCCTCCATATGCGGGATTCAGAATAGATCTTGGAATTCATTTTTCAATCGGATGGCATTCTCATTACAGACACTGGAACTTTGTAGGTTATAACCACTTTTATGATCACAGAGTATACAGATATTTCCTTGACAGCAGGAGATCCGAGAGAATCTTTTCCGGAACAAAATACAGGACTAATTATTATTCGGAAAGAGACAGAATTGTAAACGGAGGAGTCGACCGCTCATTCATCGAAAGGAGAGGCGGATATAAGATAAGGGAAAGAAGCATCTCGACAGTTGACAGCTACCGCGATTTTGAAAGAAGCCGAGGCGAGAGAGGTGAAAGAGTTTACTCATACCGTCCATCAGAGAGAGAGATTGAAAAAAACAGTAATGTAGAAAGATACGATGTAAAACGGGGAGAAAACCGTACTTCACTCGAAAGAGAAAAAATCTCTACACCGTCAGTCCGGACTGAGGGAAGGACCGTAATAACTGAACGCGCAGCCGGAAGAAGCCGTGAGTTGAATTCGAACAGAAGATCGGTAAGAGAGGATGGACGTACAAGAGAAGAATCGGGGAGAAATCCTTCATCGGAACAGATGAATAGAGAGGCTGAAAGAGAAAGGGGAAACATTGAAGCGGAAAATAATAAGATAGGAAGGCCGGAACGGGATGCGGCAGCGCAGAGAAAAACCGATGAGAGGGTAAAGAGAGAAGTTGAGAGAGAGCGTCAGCCGGCATATATACCGCAGCAGAAATCTGAACGGCAGCCTTCAACAGAGAGAAGAGTGGAACCGAGGCGTGAATCGAATTACGAACGCCCGGCTCCAAGAGTTGATAGAGGAAGCGAAAGAAGTCAGAGTAAAAGCAGTCAGCGCGAATCAGGAAAATCCGACAGACGCCGGTGATCTAAAATGCCTGAATAAGCCGATGAGGTGTGATTATGAAGAATTTGATAAAGACAGTCCCGTTTTTAATACTGATTCAGAGCTTCACCGGCTGCATCGCGATGATAGCACCGGAATTCAGAGTGCAAGAGAATGAAACGATAATAATTATTTGTTAACCATCTCCGGAGCCGGTAATTGAGCCGGTTCCGGATACTATATTATTAGAAAGACCGGTAATTGACAAAATCCCATCTCCGGAAAACTCGCCCAAAATAAAATACCGTACTCCTGAAGAAAGAAGCACACCTGAAAGAAAACCGGCTTGTAAACAGTCTATTGGACGGATCAGAAATTCAGGTGAAAGAAAAGGCAGATGATAGTATATTATCTATATTACAATCAGTTTTGAGTGAATCTATATTTGTTTCAACATTTTTCATTTTCCATATTAAAATCCGTCAAATCCGCATAATACTGCATCATAAGATGATCTAAATCACAAGAAGTTAAACAAATGTATTAATTTCCCGATAATAGTGTCAGGATATAACGATCAGTTATAGCCGGAACTCTACACTTGAGAATCTAATTAACAATCCGCAACAAATAACAATGAGGGCTTATGAAAAAAGTAATACTTTTTAGTTTGATTGCAATCAATTTATTGGTTGCCCAGGAGAAGGCAGATTATTCTCCAAAATTTTCTGGTTATTTAAGAGCATGGCATCAAACAGATTTTGGTACGAACCAGGGGCAATTTTTACTTAAACAGGTAAGATTGGGTATTAACGGAGCTGTCAATGAATATGCCAGCTACAAATTTTTAGTTGATTTCACACGTCTGGGAAAACTTACCACCACGACAACTACAATTAACGGTACAAAGGTAGTTACCGGCGCCACGGCAAATTTTTCGGATATACTGCTCGATGCTGCCGCTGTTCTATCACCATTTAAAAGTCTGGATATTACCGCAGGACAATTCAAAGTGCCTTTCAGTACGGATAATTTGAGAAGCGATCAGAATGCAGATTTCTCCAATCGTCCTTTACATACAAATATCTCGCCTACAATCCGGGATATCGGTGTTATGGCCACATACAAATTAAAAGGTGAATTCAACGCGGAACTTTCAGCCGGTACATTTAACGGAACCGGAATGAATAAGACCGAAAACGATAAAAGTATGGACTATGTTTTCAGAGCTGTTGTTGCTCCATTAAAAGGGCTGAGTTTATCTGGAAATTACTATGGCGGAAAAGCGCAGGGCGCGGATCTGAGTTTTTATAATTTCGGATTCGATTACAAATTAGGCGCTCTTTTTCTGGATGCCGAATACGCGTCCAAGAATACTCAGACAGTTACCACAGACATTTCCGGAAATTCTTTCTTCGCTTTTGCCACATATAATATTCCGCTCGAAGGGAATTTCTTAAGAGAAATGATTGCAGGTTTCCGTTTTGAAAAATATGATCCGAATACTTCTGCCGATAACAATGAGATAGATATGATGACTTTCGGTGTGACATTTGAATTTGCCAAGATTACTTTTGCCCGCTTCAGAATCAATTATGAATTATTTGATTATAAAGACGGAAGAGACAATCCGGACAGACTGATATTTGAATTACAAACAAGATTTTAATTGCAGCATCAAAAATTGAGGCAGAGATGAAACGATTTAAATATTTGACTGCATTTGCGATGAGTTTGTCGTTAATCGCGTTTACGGTGAATGTTGCACAGGAATTTCCGCTGAGGGCAAAATTTCCAACTACCC
>JBAYWA010000163.1:0-4962 GCA_041674325.1 Melioribacteraceae bacterium
CGGTAAATGTCCGTGTGCTGGCCGCGACAAATAGAAATCTGGAAGAAGAGGTTGGCAGAGGAACATTCCGTGAAGATCTTTACTACCGCCTGAATGTGGCAAAGATTAATATTCCCCCGCTGCGCGAAAGAAAAGAGGATATAATCTACATAGCCTACTCTTTTCTGAATGAGTTTTCGAAAAAATTCGGCAAAAATATTGACGGGATCGATCAGACCGGACTTGATCTTCTGAAAGCGTATTCATGGAAAGGCAATATCAGAGAACTGAGGAATGTGATGGAACGGGTTATACTTCTCGCAGAGGAGGATGAACTGAGCGACCATCATTTCTCATTTCTGGCCGACAGTAAAGACACAATTGAAAGCGGGGATGACAAATTTATTCTTCAGGTACCTCCTAAGGGGGTAAAAATAGATCTGGTTCTAAAGACCCTTATCCAGAAAACATTGGTTATAACAAACGGAAACCAGGTTAAAGCCGCAAAAGTGCTGGGCCTTTCAAGATCCAAACTCCGCTACAGAATGGAACAACTAGGAATAGAAGTAACAAAAAGCATAAATTAAAAGAATCGTCCCCAAATTTTTGCCCCACTCCCTTCTCTTCAAAATTGTCCCGCTAAAATATTTTTCCACCGGCGTTAATCATTTTAAGAATTCATCCGATAATAGAGGAGCTTAATTCGGTTTTTGCCCGGACAAAATCGAAAAGAGAGTAAAATTTAATGTACGGATATTTTCAGTTGGCTAATATTGGACAGAAAATGCCGGATAATTGCACAAATCACCGGATCAGTGCGATAATTAGCAAGGCACATTATTTGTCTATACTATCGCTTAAAAAGCAATCAATGAAATAATTTAACACTAAGTAGATCATCTATTGAAGATGCGATATGAAAATTGAAGAAGAACTCCAGAAGATCGGGATTTTAAAAGACGGTACCGCCGAAGCGAAAATTGAAGTATTGAATGGAATTGAGGCGGGAGTCTTATCGGACAAAATGTGCGAAGCGGTCGCGGATCTGATAAAATTTGAAGACAAAGGGGTGCGTAATGCCGCCACGTCTTTCATCTTAAACAACCGCAATCCTAAATTCCCCGAGATGGTTGCGCGTTATATAACTGTAAGTGATCTTTCCATAAGGAACCTTGCCGGCGAGATATTAATTAATCTGGGTCCGCTCTCAGTTGAACCTCTGATTACATATCATCATCAGGATGATAACGACACTTTAAAATTTATAATCGACCTGTTGGGTCTGATAGGCGATGACCGGGCCTCCCTTTTTATATTGGGAATTTTGAGCGCAACCGAAAATGATAATGTAATTCTGGCATGTCTTGAAGCGCTGGGAAATGTACGTTTCGACGGCGCCGTAGATGTAATGATTCTATTCTATGACAGAAATGAGTTATACAAACCGACAATTGTGGAAGCGCTTGGAAAGATCGGTTCTAAAGTCGCGCTGGAATTTCTGGTTGAAAGATTTCCGAATGAAGATGAACTCACCAGATATTCAATCATTGAAAGTCTTGGCTCGCTTGGCGATATAAATACTTTTTTCTTTCTCCTTGAACAGATGACAGAAATTAACGGACGGATGGTGCTTCCTCTTATAAAATCACTTTCGGCTTTAAAAGAAAAATGCTATCTGGATATACCGTTCGACAACAGGATGAAAAACCTTCTTCTCTACACAATTGCGGAAGGGGAGCCGGAAGATAAAAAAACTGCGTTTAACCTCATTGACACGTTTGACGATAAGGATATACTCTGTGCGAGCCTGAATTTACTGGGAGAGGATTCTGAACTTGATGAGCTGATCCGTTCTAAAATTTACCGGAATGCGGAATTTATCTATCTTGAAATAGCCCGCCTGATAAATCAGAATGTGCCAAATCTCAAAAATATTCTGGAATTATTCCTGATGACTGTGAACTACTTGAAGGAATTTAATCTACCGGTCAGCATCTCAATGATGGAGATACGAAATATAGTTCATGCGGTTAGCGGACTGTTGAATCATCACGATGAAGAGATGAGAAAGACGGCCGTGGAGATATTGTTCGAGCTGGACCCGGAAACGGCTCTGCTTTTTATAGACGTGATGTCGAACGATGAAAATAACTGGAACCGTTTAAGATTACTTGAAATTATTGAAAATATTCCGGGGCACGACTATGACCCGGTCATATTGAAATATCTGAATGACGAAGATGAAATGATCCGTGAAAGGGCGGCATATTCCGCCGGAATTAAAAATATTGTTCAGTTATCCACTAATGTGAACTGAGAACATGAATTCAACACAAAATCTAAAAATTCCAGAAACCGCTGCTGTTTATACTCCGATCTCTGCCAAGCCGGCATTAATGTCCGGGCTCGTTTTCGAGGCGATAAGGAAGTATATCTACGAAAGTTCCGGCATTTATTTTCAGGATAACAAGAAGTATTTTCTTGAAAGCAGACTGCAGAGGAGGATGAATTTTCTGGGATTGAAAAGATTCGAGGAATACTTCGATCTGATCAGGTACGGAACTGCCGGCGCCAATGAGAGAAAATATTTTTTCGAAGCAATTACAATCAATGAAACATTTTTCTTCAGGAATCAGCCGCAGCTGGATGTTCTTGCCTCACAGATCCTTCCGGAAGTTATCGCCGCAAAGTCGGCTGTGAACAGGAACAAGTTGAGAATCTGGAGCGCGGCAAGCTCTTCCGGCGAAGAAGCATATTCAATAGCCATGATCTTTCAGGATCTCATTAAACCGCGATTTCCGAATATGGAACTTGAGGTTGTAGGAACCGACATAAATAGCGCGGTGATAGAAACGGCGAATGCCGGAATTTACAGGGATTATTCGATACGGAATACACCGCCCTATTACCTGAAAAAATATTTCAGGCAAAACAACGGCGCATTTGAAATTCTTCCCGAAATAAAGAAGATGGCAAATTTCAAACTGATGAATCTCTATGATGATGCAATGATGAAGGCGATGTTCAGTTTCGATGTTATTTTCTGCGCAAATGTATTAATCTATTTCGATCAGGCCTCCAAAACAAAAGTTATTTCAAACTTATACAACTCGCTCAATAAGGGAGGGTATCTTTTTATCGGCTATTCGGAAACGCTTCATGGAATATCAAAAGCGTTTAAACTGCTGAGCTTTCCAAATACCGTGGGATACAAAAAGGAGTAATTATTTATGAAAAAAGTTATTCTCGTCGCCGATGATTCTCCAACTATCCGGAAATTTGTTTCTGTGGCTCTGTCGCTGAAAGGATACGAAATTGTTGTCTGCGCCGATGGGATGGAAGCTATTGAAATTCTTCCCACAAAAAAAGTTGATCTGGTAATTACGGATCTTAATATGCCGAATGTAGACGGATATGAACTGATCTCATCCATAAGGAAGAATAATGAATATCAGGAGATTCCTATTATTGTCCTTTCGTCTCTCGGGAATACCGAAGATATTCAGAGGGGACTGGAGTGCGGCGCTAATTCATACCTTGTAAAACCGTTCGACCCGAAGCGCGTTATTTATGAAGTTTCTAAATATTTAAACTAAGGAAAATAATATGGCACTGAAATTTTTAGTTGTGGATGATTCCGTTACAATGCGCCGGATTGTAGCCAACTCATTAAAGACAATTGGACACGACCTGTACGTTGAGGCCGGCGACGGACGTGAAGCCCTTTCAAAATTGACAACTGACGACTCAATAAATTTTGTAATTACAGACTGGAATATGCCGGAGGTCTCCGGATTGGAGCTTGTAAAAGCTATCCGCTCAAATGAAAAATTTGGAACGATTCCGATTTTGATGGTTACTACCCGCGGATTGAAAGAAGATATAATCGAAGCCCTTGCAGCAAAAGTAAATAATTACGTTGTCAAACCATTCACGCCGCAAATCCTAAAAGAGAAGATCGAACAGATCATTAGCGCTGCGGTATAGGAAAATATCATGGATAATAATAACAGTTTCGAAAATATTTTTAAGAAGCTAGGTGATCTGAAAGACTTTTTTGTCTACGGCCAGAAGCTTATTCCGATTCTTCATAAAATTCTCGACTTCATGCACGATACGGTTCCGCTTCTGGAAAATGTAAACCGCTCTATTCAGGATAGCACAAGTAAAATCCCGAAAGCGGCAATGCAGATTAACAGCATAACAAATGCCAACGAGATTGCAACAACCGAAATCCTCGACATTGTCGATTCAATGTCGCTTGATATTTCCAATATGCAGACCAAACTTGAATCTCTGAAAAGCAAAATTGGGGAGGATGAAGATCTCAATTCGATTCTGAGTACAATTGATAAAATAAATACGGGTGTGCTGAATATAACAATATCGCTTCAAGTCCAGGATATAACATCGCAGCAATTATCCTCGGTGAACCATCTAATCCAGTCGATCCAGGAAAAACTCGCGGCGCTGCTGATTGAATTTAAAGAGAAGGATATTCACGAAGCCCCGGAAGCTGATTTTCAGTTCCCGAGAGACGGTTCGTTCAATGCCGATGCCCGTTACGATAAAAACAACAGCTCGCAGATACTTGCGGATTCGCTGGTTGAGGAAACACTAAATAAAGCTTCACAATCTGAAATCGATAAACTATTTGCAAAATCATGAGCGAAATAATTCCAAATCCGACTCTCATCGATCCGGACATGAAGGAAATTGTTGAGAGCTTTCTAATTGAAACAAAGGAAATTTTAGAAAAGTTAGATTTTGATCTTCTGGAGCTGGAGAAAAGACCGGAAGATGCTGATCTGCTCAACCAAATTTTCAGATCATTCCATACAATTAAAGGCACTTCAGGATTTCTTGGTCTTGAAAAGCTTCCCCATGTCACTCATAAATGCGAGGATATCTTAAATAAACTGAGAAAAGGGGAAGTTAAGCTCAGCACGCACCTGATGGATGGGATTATCCTCGGCTACGATA